>JAQTSA010000133.1 GCA_028711575.1 Candidatus Omnitrophota bacterium
ATTTTTTCCATCGGAGAGTTAGCTGAAACCTTTCGTTTCTTTTTCTTTTTTACGGATTTTTTACCCATAGCATTTCCTTAATTACCCTGATACCATTAATTACATAAATTACCAGAATAACTATATCAAAAAGGTTTTTAATAGTCAAGTTAGCCAGACTAAACAGATTTTAACTGTTAAAGTGAAAAATAATTAAAGGTGAGTCAGATTAAGATTAAAAAGCCTTTTCCCTTTTTAAAAATAAAGACTCTCTTTCTTTGAAGCGGGATAAAAAAATTAAGAACTAGTATTTAAATTGGTCGCTCCGGTACAGACTAAAGCATGACACTGCAACGGAGACGCGACTTCAACTTTAAGTGCCGAATCACAACAGCTCAAAACTGCCTGTTCCGGGTTAAGCTTTATTCGAGCAACGACCATAACTTCAAACAACCGTTTTTGTTTTTTAAGCCTAGATGTTTTTAAAGTCATTATTAAATATCCTTTATCGAATATGTTTTATCAATCAACCGCCGTAAAGGAAATGGCAAGTCTTTTCTTCTCCACCGCCGCTTCTTTATTTGAAAATCTCCCAAAGCCAGACCTAAATGTTTTGAAAGATCAGAAACTACTTTTTTTGGGTTTAAAACCAGGTCTTCCAATTTTACAAACAAAGTGTTTTTAGACTTTTGCCAAGACTCGATGTTTTCTTGGAAACGCAGTTTATCACCTTTGATGATATAATAAAAGGCAAAAAATTTCTTTATTTTCTTGGGTAACGGCAACCGCAAAATCTTTAAAAAGATTTTCAGATGTTCCTTTGAGACCTCTAAATTAGTCAGATGAAACTTTAAAAACCCGTAAGGCATCCTGGCCAAAGAAGATAAACAATCGCCGATATCACAATATAGATAAAGCGCGCGATAAGAAAAGTCAAATTCTTGTTTAAAATGAAGATGAGTTTTTACTACACCGTTATTATGAAGAAAAAACTCATCGTCGGTTTTAATAATTGGCATGCCTTTTTGACTTAACGAATCAAAAACAAGCCGGGCGACAGACGTAGACCCGGCTCTCCCGGTACTGGCTATAATATAAAGCATAAACAACCCACCTTAAAAACTAACGCCTTCTTCCAACAATCTTTTTTTTATAGTTTCCCAATCCGGACTGGCCTTAGCGCGAAGAACCGCTAACTCCTTATCGTACTGGTTACAGGCTTGTTGCCAATTTTCCTGGCCAACCATCCTTGCCGGGCAACTGTTACAAAAGCCAGACAAAGAACATTTTTTGCAAAGATAAGTCGAAGCTTCTAATTTTTTAACAAACTCTTTAAGATCAGTCCAGGCATCAATCAACGAACTTTTAAGTTTAAGTATCGGGTATACCGGTTTATTTATTTCCGGACACAGCTTCAGTTCTCCGTAAGGATTTATGCTCGCTTCGCTGACGCCCGCTCCACAGCGAAAAAGCCTTTTTCCAACAGGCGGGGATAAAACCTTTTTATTCTTTCTAATTAATTTTTTGCCGGGTTGGAAAACAGAGATGACTTCTTCCGGAGAAAGGCAATATTTTAACGGCCCGGCCGACCCGTCAGTTTTAGGATTAACGGTTGGCGAAGCGCGAAACATACAGCCAAAAGAATCAGCCATTTCTTTTATTCGCGAAAACTCATCTTTATTTTGCCGCATTAAAGTATACTTGATCATCACATCAACATCCCTTTTCCGTAAAAGTTTAATCGCTCTTTTTACTTTATTAAAACTTTCCGGTACTTGAGTAATGCTTTCAAAAGTATTTTTCTCCGCGCCCAAAAAAGAAATATCGACTTTATTCAGACTCCGGCCTAAAGAAACAATCTTATCGGCCGCAATCCGGTCAATAAAAGCTCCGTTAGTAAGCAAAGTTATTCGAAACCCCAGACTTTTAGCAAACTCTAATATTTCAAAAACGTCCGGACGGGTTAAAGGTTCACCGCCGGTAAAACCGACATGAAAACAACCCGCCCGAACAAGCTGGCCAAGTATATCCTTAACCTGACTAGTTCCAATTTCTTTCTTTTTCTCTTTAACGTTATAACAATGGACACATTTAAAGTTACAAGAGTAAGTCAATTCAAAAAGAACTTTTAAAGGAAACCGCCCTTTCCGGGCCCGGCTGTATAAATCGCTATAAAAATCATCGGATTGTTTAACTCTTATCATTTCTTTTCCTTAACTCTAGCCAGTTTTCGTTCAATCGCTCTTTTTTTAAAAAACTCACTGCAACGGTTAAACTCCCCGGTTTCAAGATAACTTCTACCGGCACACCATCCGCAATAAGGCAAAAGCTTACAATTACCACAAACAAAATCACCGGACACTTTAGCCCGGTCATTTATTTGGTCGACTTTCTCCTTTAAAAGATTCCAGGCCTTAACACCGCCGGTTTTTAAAATGTTTATTTTGGGATAATCTATTTCTATGCAAAAGTTCATCTCGCCATAAGGGTTAATTGAAAAAGCGGTCGTTCCCACGCCGCAATTAAACACTTTATTTCTCCTCCGCCGGGTTCTTCTTTTTCTTGTCCCCTTATTCTTAAACATTTCCGGATAAATTTTTTGCCGTAAACTTAAAAATGCCTGATGACCTACAGACAACTCATCGACCAACTCCGAATCTCCGCCTTTACAAGGCAGGACTTCTCCATCGATCCGGTAAGGTATACCCTTATCTCTGGCAAACGCGCTGATTTTTTCGATCTCATTCTGGTTAATTGAGGTAACAGTTGACTTTATCGACACCTGCATTTGGCGCCGAATAAGAAGGTTCACCGCCGAAAACACCCGACCATACCCATTTTTTACCCCACTTAAAGCGGAAAAAGTCTTTTCACACATTGAGTTAAAAGTAATATCCAGCTTATCAACGTTAACTTTTTTCAATTTATCGGCGGTTTTAGCGTCAATTAAATATCCGTTACTCAAAAGGCCAAAACAAAACCCTTTTTTATTAGCGTAACTCAATATCTCAAAAATATCCGGCCGCGTTAACGGTTCACCGCCAGTAAACCCGATTCGGTAAACCCCAAGCTCAGCTAACTGATCTAATATTTTTTTTATTTCTTCGGTATTAAGCTCTCGTTTCTTGCCATTTTTCTGATGGCCAAGGTAACAATGCGGACAGTTAAAGTTGCAACCATAGGTCAACTCGAACATTATCGTAAACGGCATTCTTTTTTTCCGTTTTTTTTGACGAATTTTTTTAAATAAATCTTTGCTTTCTTTTTTTGTCGTCTCTCTCATGTTAAAGGTCCTTTTTTCTTTAAATACTCTTGCCTGTTTTACCTATCGATAAGCCTGTCACTTAATTTTCATCGGTTTACCGGACATGGCTTTAGGGATATCAATACCCATATTATACAAAACGGTCGGAGCGAAATCATAAATACTTATATCGCAACGATTAACACTTTCTTTAATCCGCCTATCATACATCAAAAACACGCCGTAATAATCGTGATTAGCGTCATCCGGCCCAGTATCATTTTCAAAGGCGTAAAGATTACGATGGCCAACCGTCCCCGCGGAGCGCCAGGCCAAGCCAGCAAAAAAAACGAACAAATCCGGCGCCACGCCTTTGACTTCGGAATATAATTCCTCCGGACTATAAACATCGGTACCCTTTGCCTTTGAATTAATATACTTAATTTTTTTCAACTCACTCACAAAATCTTTTTTAAATTCAGGGTAATCAGACTTTGAAATAATCCCTTGGGCCTGACGGCCTTTAAGGTTAAAAAAGATACGGCCGTAATAACCACCTTCTCCCCAAACTCGCGTCCGCGGCCAATCAACCATATCCGGTGTAAGTTTGCTAACCGTTTCAGGGTAACGCTTTAATACGAGATACCCCTTTTCAATCAACCACTCATTAATACAAAAAGAACCGTCTATTCTCTGAGCACCATGATCAGAAACGATATAAACAGTTGTTTCCTGATCGATCACCTTTAAAAGATCCGCTATTTTGCTGTCTAAAAAAGAATAATAGTCTTTTATCACGTCTTTAAATATGTTGCCTTTTTTAAACTTTAAGTGTTTTGGATCACAAAACCGCCAAAAACCATGATGAATCCTATCCGGCCCCCGATCGACAAACATAAAAAAACCCCAAGGTTTATTTTTAATCAGATATTGGCTGACCGCGAACCGGTTGTCAGTCAAGGCATAAATTTCTTTTAACAATCTGGCTTTATCATCAGTTCGAAACCGGCGCACATCAACAAGATACTCTCCAACATTTTTTTTTATTTCTTTTTTAACCGATGAAGGATAAGCGTAATTAGAATCTTCATCCGGCGTTAGGAAACAACCGGTCATAATCCCCTTGATTTTTTTAGGCGGATAACTCGGAGGTACAGCGACAACAATGCTCTGTTTACCTTCTTCGCCTAAAATATCCCAAACAGCCTTCTCCTTAACTGAAAGCGATGTTACGATACTTAACTTATCATAAGAATAGTCCAACTTGTTTCTAAAACCGTAAATACCTAATTGTCCGGGATCTTTTCCGGTGACCATTGAAGCCCATGCCGGAGAAGTTATCGGCGGCATCGTACTCTTCATTCTTCCCCAAACCGAGTTATGCAAAAGCTTCTTAACCGTCGGCATATCGTTAAGATATTTATCAAAAGCCAATTGAGGAGTTAGACAGTCAAGGCCGATGACTAAAGTTTTTTTTGTTCTTTTTACCATAAACACTTCCCTATATTTTTAGATAAACCCCGTTAGCGAATTTCGTCCTCTAACGGGTTAAATTATTTTAAAGAATTAAAGCTCAAATATACCTCAACTGAAAAACTATGAAGATTGCGAAGACGTTCCGATTCCGGTACAGCCAGTAGTCAGATCAATTTGACACTGCCACCCGGTACCGATAATTCGACCTTTCTCCACCGAATCACAGCAGCTTAAAACCGCTTTTTCCGGATTCAATTTTATCCGGTTAATTTGCATCGAAATGTAAATACCTTTTTTTCCTTTCATAAAATTCCTTTTAAAAAAGTTTAAAAGCTGACAGTGTCAGCTAAAAACCCCGCGATTTTATCAGCTATTCATTTTTCAACAAATACAGCGCCCGCCCTTTATGCTTAAACTTGGCTTCACGTTCAATGAACCGATCTGATCCTTTTAAAAATCCTGCGACTTTATCATCATAAGCCAGATACAATTCATCTTTTCCAATTTTATTAAGAATTATTTAACAACGTTTTATCAAACATCTTTGCCAATTAACACCAAAAAAAATACCGCGGAC
>JAQTSA010000134.1 GCA_028711575.1 Candidatus Omnitrophota bacterium
AGAAGTTTAATCTTTGGCTTGATGAAAAGGATATGACGCCGATAAAGCTTGAGTTTATCGTGCCGTTAGGTAAGATATCAATTGTTAAAAAACCTTTTGAACCAGCAAAGCCTGAGTGATTTTTTTTAATCAGGTGTCACGGTCTGATTACTTTATTTTAAGTATTGAATTCGTTCCGCCAAAAGAATCGCTTTCTGATACCGCGTTGTGGGGATCAGAAAACCAGTTGTCCTGGCTGACAAACTTGTATCGGTATTCGCCTTTGTCGAGCGGAATGTTTATACCCCAGATGTCGCCGCTGCCTTTTTTTAGTTTGTAACGGTCTTTTTTCTCCCAGTCGTTAAAATCACCGACAACATAAACTTCTTCCAGCTCTTCGCCGCGGAGAAATAGTGAAGCCCATGTTTTTTGAGCGGTTAGTTTTTCTATCTCTTTAGTAAGCGTTCTGAAGTCTTCAGCTCCGCGTGATTCCGGTTTGTAATCAAAGATGTTTATTCCGTGAGCGGCAGCTTCTTTTAAATGGACGTTGTTGCGTATAGTAGACAAGAGAAGTAATGAACCAAGTTGAATTTGAAGATTTTCGATGAATTGCTTGGCGTAACGGCTTCGTTTGTCTACCTGGGATAGGAGATGAAAAGGGGTGGGGGTTTTTCCCTGAAAATCTTTAATCATTAATAAAATGTTTTTTAATATATCGACGCCTTTTAATGAGAAGTTGCAAATTTGAATCGGTATTAATGAGTAGTCGCTGGCCACAAGAGCGTTAATCGTTAAAAGCCCCAGATTCGGCGGACAGTCAATGATAACGTAGTCGTAGGCGGAGAAGTTTTCCGCCGTTAAAGATGACAGGATTTTTAGTTTGTTGGGGTCGTCGCTGAGTTTTTGTTCTAAAGAAGCAAGGCCGATTGAAGACGTTATTATGTCGAGGTTTTCGACAACGTTGGCCGTTAAACTTTCTTCTTTGGAAATATCAGTTTTTGCCGCTTGTTTTTCGAGTAAATCAGTTATTGACTGTTTTGAACAAACGCCAAGGGCGTCACTGGCGTGGCCTTGAGGATCTAAGTCTATTAAAAGTACGCGCTGTTTATTTTTACTTAACCCGGCTGCTAAGTTTATCGCTGTAATTGTTTTACCGCATCCGCCTTTTTGGTTTACGACAGAGATAACTTTCATTCTTTTTCCTCCTTAACTAAAAGAATATCTTTAACTAAAACCCAGTTTTTAGGCTGGGAAGCTATTTTTTGCTCAGAATCATAGTCTTTTTCATTTATTCCGTTAAAATCGAATTTTAATTGGCTTATTCGATAAAGATTAGTGTTTTGTAATATTTCCGGTTCAAAAGTTATTGGAATTTTTATGTAGGTTGAGGCGTCATTTTCGTCGATGATTAGCTTTTTTGGTGTACGGGAATTAGAAAAAAACCGGCTGTCTTTTGCGGTTACAGTTATCATTATCGGTGATTTTGATTTTTTTAGATAAAGCGACACCGGTTTGTCATGGAGATCTAAAGGTTCTTTAAAGTTAAGGGTAATTTTGTTTTTTTCTTCATTGGCGATTTGTATATACAGCGGTTTTTTCCAATCGTCAGAATCATTGAATTTTATGGTTGAAGCTTCTTTACTGAAAAGTGATATAGCGTTTTTATTCTGGGCCTGCATTTTTGGTATTAAGACAAAATCATAATGTGATACAAGAGAAAGAAAAATTAAAGCTAGTATAAAAATAACGGATAAAAATATTTTTTTGGAAATTTTATTATTTTTCTTTTCCGGTTTGGCCTCTTCTTTAAGCGGAGTGAAAAAAGCTTCTTTTAATCGAGCTGAATCTAAATTACTGCCGGTTAAATGTGGTTTTTTACCTTTATTCACAAAGTTATCTTATCATTGAATTTTCTAAAAATCAACTATATAATGTATAAAAATATACCGGTATCTACTTTATCTTGTGAATGTCTTTTTGGGCGGATAATTGAGGTTAGTTAGTGCGTTTTTTTGTGTTATATTGAGATAATCTTTAGGGGCGAAAAAAGGATTTATTATGATCGATAAAACCGCGGTAATTGAAGATGGGGCTGTTCTCGGCCGAAACGTGAGTGTTGGCCCATATTCAGTGGTTAAAAAAGGCGTTATTTTAGGTGATAACGTTTCAGTTGAAAGTTCGGCTTGCATAAAGGGTGACACTGTAATCGGCGCAAATACTATAGTTGGGGTTGGCGCGGTTATTGGTGAAAACCCTCAAATGGTTGTTAAAAACAGCAGTCCGGGAAAGATTGTTATTGGAAAAAATAACGTTATTCGGGAGTATGTGACGATTAATTCTTCCAGCAGCAATGAAACTGTTACTTGTTTGGGTGATAATAATTATTTGATGGCTTTTGCTCATTTGGGACATGATTGTAAACTCGGTAATAATGTCGTTATCTGTAACGGAGTTCTCCTTGCTGGGCATGTTTCTGTGGGAGATAAAGCTTTTTTATCGGGGTATGTGGCAGTACATCAGTTTTGCCGTATAGGGCGTTTGGCTATGATTTCGGGGTTAAGCAGGATTACTCAGGATGTGGTGCCGTTTATGATGGTTATTGGTAATTCTCAGGTGTTGGGCGTAAATTCAGTCGGTCTTAAAAGAGCCGGGTTTACGGTTGATGAACGTAAAGGAGTCAAGGCCGCGTTTTTTAGTATTTATCGAAAAGAAAGTTCTGTTTCCAGCGCCTTAGGCGAATTAAAAAAAAGCGAATCAGATGTAGTAAAGGAAATTGTTTCTTTTATTGAGTCCTCAAAACGAGGTATCTGCTCGGGAAGGAATAATTCTCTTTTAGCCAGGCTTGTTTTAGATTATCCAATCCTTTTTGCTGAGCGGGTTAAGGCCTGTAAAATGTTTGTAAAAAACAATAAATCCTGTCGGTTTTTTTAAGGAGCAGTTAAGTTGTAGTCGTTTTAGTTAAGTTAGGAGAGAAAAAGATGAAAGTTGATCGTCTTTGGGGCAGCTATGAAGTTCTTAATCAGGCTGATGGGTTTAAGGTTAAGTTGGTTGAAGTATACCCGCACAAACGTTTAAGTCTTCAAAAGCACGCTCAGCGCAGTGAGCATTGGGTCGTTGTCGCCGGTGTTGCTAAAATAACAAATGGCGACCAGATATTCTATCTTCAAGCCAATCAAAGCACTTATATTCCAAAAGAATGCCGCCATCGTCTGGAAAACGAGAGTGATCATCCTTTAAAAATTGTTGAAGTTCAATGCGGAAGCTATCTTGAGGAAGATGATATAGTCCGTTTTGATGATGATTATGGAAGAGTTTAGTCTGAGGTGTAGAACTTTAAGGTTTTTCGGTAAGTTTTTGACCGCAGGACTAAGCAAAGGGTTGTTAGAAAGAGTCTATTGAAACCCGCCTTGTTTGGTTAAAGATTTTTAAATTAATCAAGGGAATCAAATCTTTTTTATAGTAACATGAGAATTTTGCTGTTGAATTATGAGTTCCCGCCGCTAGGCGGCGGAGCGGGTGACGCGACTAAAACGATGGCCAGGGCTCTTGTCAGCCGCGGCTTAACGGTAGATGTGGTTACTATGGGCGCTCGTGGTTTGAAACCTCAAGAAATTGTCGATGGTGTTTCTGTCTATCGCGTAAAGTCGTTACGCAAAAAAAAAGAGACTGCTGAAACTATTGAAATGATAAGTTTTGTCTTAGCGGCAATTCCGGTTGTCTTAAAACTTACAAAAAAAAATAAATATGATTTAGTACATTCTCATTTTATTATCCCGACAAGTATTTTAGCCTATATTTTGAAAAAAATAAGAAAATTGCCTTACCTTGTTACGGTTCATGGTTCAGATGTTCCGGGATATAATCCGGACCGGTTTACTTTTGAACATCTCTTCAGCCGGCCGTTTTTGAAATTGATCGTTAAGGACGCCGCGGTTGTCATTCCTCTTTCGGATTATTTAAAAGGGCTGATAGAACGAAACATCTCTTCGCGATGTAAACTCAAGGTTTTATCTAATGGTATAGACCCTAACCGGTTCTCAACTGCCGCGGTAAAAAACAATTGGCTTCTGCTAAGCGGCCGTCATCTTAAACGAAAGGGATTTCAATATTTGTTTAAAGCGGCAGAATCATTAGAGCTTAAGGGTTGGGAAATCCATGTCGCTGGTGACGGGCCCTATCGCGCTAATCTTGTTGAAGCGGCTAAGTCGGTTAAAGTAAAAGTCGTTTTTCATGGCTGGCTGGATAAAAATTCAACGGAACTTAAAACTCTTTATGAAAAATCTAAAATATTTGTTATGCCTTCCAAAGCTGAGAATTCTCCGATATCGCTTCTGGAAGCTATGAACGCGGCGCTGGCGATAATAACGGCTAATACAACGGGATGTAAAGAAGCTGTCGGCGATACCGCCCTTTTAGTTTCTCCCGAGGATCCTGATCAAATAAAAGAATGTGTGAGCCGGCTGGTTCAGGATCAAGCTTTAATTGAAAGGTTAAGTCTGGCCGCGAGACAACGGGCGCGTGAAAAGTTCAGTTTAGACCAGGTAATCGATAGCTATCTTGAAATATATAAACGCATCGCGGTTAATCAAGAATCGAGAGATTAGTTTTGAAAAAGATGAATTCGCTTTTTATCTTGGCGGGTTTATTTTTAAAAACAAATCTTCTTTGACGGTACGTTTGCTCTGAATTATTCTTCTTTGGTAAATGGTGTCTTTGAAATCGAAAAGAAAGTAAACGACTGATTTCGCGTAGCTTAACAAAGGTTTAAAAGTTCTGTATCGCATTGATAATTTTAAAGCTTTTATAAATATCCATCCCGCGGCTAAAGGAAACCAGATTATTATATTTTTTAGACGGTAGTTTTTTAAAAGCATTCGGGTAAAGCCGCAAAGCTCGTATTTACGTTTCCAAGCCAGCTTTTTTAAGGTTGATTCTCGTGACAGGTTTTTTTCTTTAATGTGGTAAGCGACGCAATTGGTCAAGGTATAAATTTTGTGCCCCCTTAAGTAAGCCCGGGCGCTTAAATCGTAGTCGTCGATGCAAAAAGGATATTTTTCGTCAAACCCATTTAATTCAATAAAAATATCTTTTTTGAAAAAAGTCAGCCCACCGATGAACCCTCCGGTTTGGAAATAGTTCTGCTTTTTTATTTTTGTTATAGAAAGATTCCTTTTTATGGTTGAGAAGTACATTCCGTAATGTTCGGTGACTGAACTGTCCGGGGTTAAGAGAGGAATAGACAAAAAAGAT
>JAQTSA010000135.1 GCA_028711575.1 Candidatus Omnitrophota bacterium
TGAATCAGAGACTACGGCGGCAACTTTAGGCCAGGAAGGGGTACGGGTTTTTAATCCGATGTCGAACATGGATTTTTTAGCTATTCCTTTAGGAAAATATATCCAAAGGCATTTGGATTTTGGTAAAGGGCTAAAACAAACCAATATTTATTCGGTCAATTATTTTTTAAAAAATAGTAACGGTCAATTTCTTAATGGCAAAGATGATAAGCGGGTATGGCTTAAGTGGATGAGAGAAAGAGCTGACGGTAGTGTTGGGGCCTTGCTAACTCCTACCGGGCTTATCCCTAAGTATAATGATTTGAAACAGCTGTTTAAGGATGTTCTAAATAAAGAATACAGCAAAGATGATTATCTTGAGCAGTTTAGTTTAAGAGTTGATAAAAATTTAGCAAAAATAGAAAGAATGCGTAACATTTATACGGATTTATCGGATATTCCGGAAGTTTTGTTTAATCAGTTAAAGAGTCAAGAGCAAAGATTAATTGATTGTCAAAGGGAGTTTGGAAATTATGTTAAACCGGAAAATTTTAAAGAGGTTTAAAAATGATTTATCATACTGATATTAAAGAGTTGAAACTCTTTAAAAAAGGAAAAGTCAGAGACGTTTATGAAATAAACGATAATCTTCTTTTTGTAGCTACTGATAGAATATCTTGTTTTGATTATATTTTGCCTACGGCGATAACTGATAAAGGTAAGCTCTTAACTCAGATATCACTTTTTTGGTTTGATTATCTCAGCGATATTATTGAGAACCATTTAATAACCGCCGATTTTGATGTTTTACCGAAGGCCTTGTCCGGTTACCGTGATGTTTTAGAAGATCGGTTTATGATTGTAAAAAAGACTGAAGTAATTCCTTTTGAGTGTGTGGTTAGGGGGTATATTTCCGGTTCAGCCTGGAAGGAATATCAGGCCAAGCAAAGTGTCTGTGGTCTGGCTTTGCCGTCGGGGTTGCTTGAATTTTCAAAATTAGAAACACCAATTTTTACTCCGGCAACTAAAGCTGAAGCCGGACATGACGAAAATGTTGACTTTGATTATATGGCTTCAAAAATCGGCCTAGACCTTGCCGCTAAGTTAATGGAATTAAGCTTAAAAATTTACAGCAAAGCTCGAGATTATGCTAGTCAACGGGGGATCATTATCGCTGATACGAAATTTGAGTTTGGGCTCGATGGTGATAGAGTTATTTTAATCGATGAAGTTTTAACGCCGGACTCTTCCCGTTTTTGGCCGAGCAGCAATTATCAGCCGGGGAGTTCTAGTTCTCCCATAAGTTTTGATAAACAGTTTGTCCGTGATTATCTGGAAACAACCGGCTGGGATAAAAATTCTAATCCGCCGGAATTGCCGAAAGCAGTAGTAGAGAAGACTCTGGAAAAATATAAAGAAGCTCTTTCTCTTCTCATTCAGTAATTTTTTTAAAAAAAAGAGTATCGGTCCGGGTTTGTCATATTGACAATTCTGAAATATGTAGTATAGTATTGAGAAATCAAGGTTCAATAGCAAATTGTTTTCCTAGGAGTACTTAAGTGAATATTGTTGTTTGTATCAAACAAGTCCCCGATACTAATGATGTCAAAATCAATCCAGAAACTAACACCTTAATTCGAGAGGGTGTCCAGTCGGTGATTAATCCTTTTGATATGTATGCGATTGAAGAGGGAATTCGCCTTAAGGAAAAATTTAACGGAAAAGTCACGGTAATTACAATGGGGCCGCCTCAAGCGATAGAAGCGTTACGGGAAGCGATTGCCTTAGGCGCCGATGAGGCTGTTCTGTTGAGCGATCGGGCTTTTGCTGGTTCTGATACTTGGGCCACTAGTCTTGTCTTGTCTAAAGCTATAGAAAAAATAGCGGATTATGATTTGATTATTTGCGGCAAACAAGCCTCCGATGGTGATACAGCGCAAGTTGGTCCGGGTATTGCTACTCACATTGATTTACCTCAGGCAACTTATGTTAGAAGAATTGATACTGTGCATCTTGATACGACACCAAAGGTAATTGTTGTTGAGCGTCTGCTTGAAGAAGGATATGAGTTGTTGGAAATAGAGTTGCCGGCTTTGATTACTGTTGTTAAAGAAATAAATGAACCGCGTCTACCTTCGTTGCGCGGGAAAATGAAAGCTAAGAAAGCTGAAATAATAAAATGGAGCAACGCTGACTTAATGATCGAAGAAAATCAGCTTGGTTTAAACGGTTCTCCTACCCAGGTTGTCAGGATATTTACTCCGCCGCAAAAGGCTACAGGAAAAATATATCAAGGTGAGCCGGAAGCTACAGTTGCTGAGTTGATTGGTGAAATAGAAGATCTTTTAAAATAAGAAAATTATGAGTCCAATAAAAATAGTAGATGAAAAATGTGTTGGTTGCGGGCTGTGTCTTAAGGTTTGTCCGGTTGAGGCGATAACCTTAATCGATAAAAAAGCTGTCATTGATTTAGATAAGTGTACTCTTTGCGGAGCTTGCGTTTCCAGCTGTAAGTTTAAGGCTATTATAATAACGCGGCTTAGCCCGGTTGTTAAGGAAGATTTAACTAAATATAACGGGGTTTGGGTTTTTGCCGAACAACGGGACGGAGCCATTGCTTCAGTTGTTTTTGAGCTTTTAGCTAAAGCCCGGCAATTAGCGGCCGACTTAAATACTTATGTTGGCGCGGCCCTTTTAGGCGGTAATATAAGCTCAAAGGCTAAAGAACTTATTTTTCGCGGTGCCGATAAAGTCTATGTTGTTGATTCGCCTGATTTGGATCATTATACCGCGGAAAATTACGCTAAAGCTATTGTTTCTCTGGTTGCTAAATATAAACCGGAAATACTTTTAGCGGGAGCGACAACCACTGGAAGAAGTTTAGTCTCAAGAATAGCCGTAAACCTTTATGCCGGTTTAACTGCCGATTGTACCGGGTTAGCAATTGATAAAGCCAGGAGGCTTCTGATTCAAACCCGGCCGGCCTTTGGCGGTAATATCATGGCTGAAATAATTTCACCGAATTTCCGTCCTCAGATGGCAACGGTTCGCCATAAAGTTATGCCGGAATCAGAAAGAGATGCTTCGCGCCGGGGCGAAATTATAAAAGAAGAAATTGACACTAAGGTCATAGATAAAAGAGTTAAGTTTCTCGACTTTATAAAAGAAACCATTTCAACGGTTAATTTATCAGAAGCTGACATTATTGTTTCCGGCGGCCGGGGATTGGGCGATGAAAAAAACTTTTCATTAATAAAAGATTTAGCTGAAAGTTTAAACGCGGCGGTTGGTTCGTCTCGGGCTTGCGTTGATGCCGGATGGATACCCTATTCTCATCAGGTTGGCCAGACCGGAAGAACAGTTTGTCCTAAGATTTATATCGCTTGTGGTATTTCGGGCCAAATTCAGCATCTTGTCGGCATGCAGTCAGCTAAGACAATTATCGCGATAAATAAAGATCCTGATGCTGCGATATTTAAAGTCGCCAATTACGGTATTGTTGGTGATTTGTTCACCGTTTTGCCTTTGTTAACGAAAAAAATTAAAGAGATTCGTAACGGTTAAGTTTATAGCCTTAGACACTTGAGATAATAATACAGATGTACCTTACCAAAGTCGAAATATTTGGTTTCAAATCTTTTCCCGAAAAAACTTCGCTTAAATTCGAACCGGGGATCACGGTTGTTGTTGGCCCTAATGGTTGCGGTAAAAGTAATATTCTTGATGCTGTAAAATGGGCGCTTGGCGAACAAAGTCCCAAATCGTTGCGCGGCACTAAAATGGAAGATATTATTTTTAACGGAACTGAGCACTATCCGCCGTTGAATTACGCTGAGGTTATATTGACCTTCTGTAACGAAGATGGTTACTTGCCTATCGATTATAAAGAAGTTTCTGTCGCCCGGAGGTTGTATCGTTCGGGTGAAAGTCAGTATTTTATTAATAAAAATAACGTCCGGCTTAAAGATATCCAGGATTTGTTTATGGGTACTGGAATCGGCGAATCTACCTATTCTTTCGTTGAACAAGGTAAAATCGCTATATTTTTAGGGTATAAACCAGAAGAAAAACGGCTTATTTTTGATGAAGCCAGCGGCATTGTTAAATATAAAGACCGAAAACGTGAAACGATGCGTCGACTGAAAGAAACCGACGAGAACCTTCTTCGTTTAGATGACATCATTGCTGAAGTAAAACGACAAGTGCGTTATTTGGAGCGACAAGTCCATAAAGCCACTAAATATAAAGAGACCGAAGAAGAGCTTATCGCTGTTGAAAAGAAAATAGCGACTCTACAAATTGAAGAGCTTCAAACTAAGAGCGATAGGGTCTTAGAAGATCTAAACCTTTTAGTCGGACAAAATCAGGAAAAAGAAATTTTTTTAGATGGCCTACGGTTACAGGAAGAATCGTTAATTGCCGGTTTAGATGAATTACGCCAAAAAATAGAGACCAATAATTCTGAAATTGTTTCTGTTAACGCCGGCCTTGAAACCAGCGCCAGTCATCTTTCGGTTTATAATCAGCGAATACAAGAATTGCAGGAAAGGAATCTTTCTTTAGTTTCAATTGAAGAAAAAATCAGAGAAAGATTAGATTCTCACCAGCAGCGTGTCTTAGCTGAGCGTCATCAGCTTGATACTTTCCAGGAGCGGGTTCAGCAATTGACTTTGAGCATTGAGGAAATGAAAGTAAAAAAAGAGACGCTTCAAGCTTTAATCGATACCGCTAAAATAGGGATTAACGAAGGAAAGGTAAAAGTCCTTGAGCTGGAATCAGCTAAAGTAAATTCTCATAATTCTTCCATCGAAAGTCAAACTCAGCTTGCTACATTGATTAAGCGTAAACAGCGCTTATTATTGGATAAAGCTAAGCTTGAAGTATTGCTTTCTGAGGCCGAAGAAAAGTTAAAGAGTTCCTGCCTTGAGTTTGAAGAGACTAAAACCCAGCTGGAAGAACTTAAGAAACATAAGGAACAACTTGCTCTTGAAGGTAAAGCTTTAGACTCGCAGCGGGAAATCTTACGAACTAGCCTGGTCGATAAAGATAAAGAGTTGATAGAATTAAAATCCTGTTATGAATTTTTAAGGGATTTAAGGCTTAAATATGATACTTTTTCTTTACAGAAAAAGGTAACTGTTATTTTTGATGAAGATCCCAAAGATA
>JAQTSA010000019.1:0-11029 GCA_028711575.1 Candidatus Omnitrophota bacterium
ACCAAAGTTATAATTAAGGCAAAAGCGGCGTACCATTCCATATACTTTGGAACATTATTAGCAGCATTGCGTTCAATAAAATCAAAATCAATGACTAGATTCAATGCAGCAACAACAACTATTACCAGGCTTATTCCTATTCCTAACGGGCTTGAGGAATGAAGAATAGTTATACTTTTACCAAAAAAACCAATGATCATGTTGATTAGATAGACCAAGGCAATACCACCGGTCGCAGCAAAAACGCCCAACTTAAACTTTTCAGTAGCTTTTATAAATCCCGACTTGTAGGCTAAAAGCATCGCCATTAAAGTTCCAAAAGTCAGTGACAAGGCCTGAAAGGCTATACCCTGCAACTGTTGTTCATAGATAGCCGAGATACCTCCCAAAACAATACCTTCTCCTAAAGCGTAAATTGGGGCCGTAATCGGTGCAATTGATTTCTTAAATATCGTAACAATGGCAAGAACTAATGAGCCCAAAACAGCCGGCATCAAAAAAGGAACAATCACTTCCGGACGGCTAAAGCTCCAATAAGCGGCAACAAATATCAATCCCACCAAAGTTAAAGACTTATTCACCGTTCCGCTAACCGACATAACAGCCAAACCGGTTGTCGGTTCAACTGCCCTAAAGCTATTATTTCCCAAAGCCGGATTTGATGACCTTAGCATTTTCAGTCTCCTTTCTAGTTTAAATTAAATCCTACCGCTTTTTCAATTTTCCTAATAACATCTTCCCGGGTTATCGGCTTAACTATAAAATCAACTACACCCATTTTATAAGCTTTTAACTTATCAAGATCTTCACCCAAAGCCGAGACCATGATTATCGGTATTTTATCTAAACCAATTGTCCGATTCAAGAGCTCGCAAACCTCAATCCCATCCATCGTCGGCATCAAAATATCAAGAAGTATCACTTGAGGCTGATTCTGGGATAAATCCTTAATTATATTGACCGGGTCATTAATCGTTACTACCTCAAACTGACCTGTCCTCTCTAAGCTAGTCTTAATCAGTTTCAAAAAATCCTCTTCATCGTCAACTATTGTGACCTTAATTCTAGCCATAACTTTATTTTCTTATTATTATACAGTTTTTTTCAAACGCATCAAGGATTAAAGGAGCAACTTAACCATGACGATTGAAAACTTGATGCAACTCAGAATTATTTTTACTGGCAAGAATAGCTGTTCGGTTAGCGTCAACCATCAAAAACTTGGTAATTTCCGACATATACATCAAATATGACTGCGGTGAATCTTTTGGAGCGACAGTCACGACAAAAATCTTTGAGTCTTGATTGTCCAGCGACTCAAAATTGACTCCTTGTTTTTTTAAGCCGACAGCCGAAATAATTTTATCTATCGACACACTTTTAGCATGCGGCAGAGCTATCCCAAACTGCATTCCGGTAGACATGTTCGCTTCTCTTTCCAGCAAATCGCTAAGAACCGGTTCAAATTCATCTTGATTAAGCTGACCGGAACTAACTAAAAGTTCGGTTAATTCACGTATTATCTCTTCTTTGGTATTTCCCTTAAGGTCGATTTGCATCGCCAGTGGCGTTAAAAC
The DNA here is from genome assembly GCA_028711575.1 of Candidatus Omnitrophota bacterium. GTDB lineage: Bacteria > Omnitrophota > Gorgyraeia > Duberdicusellales > 4484-171 > JAQTSA01. Next base: position 1,578 of record JAQTSA010000019.1, read on the forward strand.
AGAAAACGGCGTTTCGCCAGAATAAACCTTAGCTTTACTGTTTATAACGGTTTGACTAACCCCGAATATCTTTTTGCCGATATCGGCTTTATTGGTTAAAACTTGAAGTTTTTTCATGTTTTGTTCCAACTCAGCTAATACCTCATAAAATAAGGTATGGATGAAAGACTCATCTTGAGCCAAACAATCAAAAATAAGCGCGTCATCGCTGTATCTCAGCGTAATTGACATCCGGTTCTTTCTTATTTTATAGATTAAATCAGGAACTTTTATCGCAAGGACATAAAATCCTTCACTTTCAAATACTGCAACTATTTTTTGAAGGAGAAACTCCGAAGTTTCAGGGTTAGGCATAGTATAAATCACTTCTTTATCGTCCTGACTGGCAGTTTGCTCTTTTCTAAGCACCTTTTTCTTAGATTGCAGGAGACGCTCCAAAATTGCCGGAGTTATCAGTGTCGTGATAAAAGTCATGATAATCGCGATACTAAAGATTTCATTTTCCAATATTCCCAGCGACAACCCGATACCAGCCATAATCAAAGCCACTTCCCCACGAGGAATCATTCCAACGCCAATCCGTAATGCTCCTTGAAAATTAAAGTTAAGAAACATTGCCGGTATGCTGCAGCCAATAAGCTTACCGGCAATGGCAACTGCCGAATAAATAAGTCCATAGGTCAATATCGTTGGATTAGCAACTTCGCTTATGTTTAAAAGCATCCCCATAACACAGAAAAATATAGGGACAAGAAATTTCTGTAACACTGTAAGCTGATCTTGAATAATATACGATAAATCAGTTTTAGAAAGAGAAAGCCCCATGATATAGGCGCCGATAATCATCGCCAGACCGGACTTTTCAAAGATTCCCGCCAGGAGAAAAGCTAAAGCCAGACTTATTATTGATATAGTAGTTTTATCTTTAATTTTTTTTAAGAACCGGCTTAAATACCGGGAACAAGTAATACCTAACAACGAAAAGATAAACCATATACCCACTGCTTTTAAAGCGATTTTGGCTACACTGTTCCACTGAACATGTTCAGTTTTGGAAATACCAATGACAATCGCGAGAATAATTATACCGAGGATATCATCAATAACCGCACCGGCAAGAATCGTTACACCTTCCGGCGAATTCATTTTTCGTTTTTCAGAAAGGATTCGAGCTGTAATACCAACGGAAGTAGCTGTTGATATAATCCCCAAAAACAAAGGTACGGGATGCATAAATCCGCAGTTAAGGCCCAAAAGGTTGCGAGCGATAATAATACCGAGAAAGTCGCCAAAGATAAAACTAAAAAAGACTCCTCCGATACCAATTACTGATCCGGCCAGGGAAAATCTAAAAAAAGTATTTATATCAGTTTCAAGACCGACCAAAAAAAGGAGGATTATCGCGGCAACGGCCGTAAAGCTATACAGTTCAACCGTTACCGGAAAATCAGGTTGTAAAGGGAAAAATCCTTGAGGAAATCCCCAAAACGGTATTGCCCCGAAACAATATGGGCCGATAATCGTTCCCGAAAAAATTTCGCCCAAAACTTTGGGAAGCTTCAACTTTTCAAAAACGAAACCACCGCACCAGGCAGCAATAAGAATAAATGATAACTGAAACACCAGCATTGCCATCTTCTCGGTAAGATTGGATTCTTCTACCGATTTGGTCATGGCAAAAAGCAGTTGTGGGACAACCACCATAAACAAGCCTAAAACTAAAATTTTAGTTAACTTTTTGTTCATAATATCTTTGATTTACAAAAGTTAGATTCTATATCTTTCAATCGGGGTTGTCAACTCCGAAATTCAAAGCACGTCAAAGACAGCCAAGATTACAATTTTCGGATAATTAAGCTTCTTTAAGGAATCAACCTGGTTTCCATAGTTATATCGATATGAGCAGTTAAGATCAAAAAAAATCAGCCGGCGAGATCATCCGGTTCAGTTTATTTCTCAGCTTTAATCTGAACCTTTAAAGCGCGATCTAAATCTTCAGCCTTAAGCAAACCTAATTCCGACAGCATTTCACCCAGCGGTACACCCCGTTTCCAGTGCATTTTCAGGGCTTCATCCAGATTATCTTCGGTAATTATCTCTTGTTCCAGAAGGATTTGCCCCAAAGGCCGATAGGCTAATTTGTTCGCGTTGAGTTCACTTATAATCGGCCCGTTTGACTGGTCACTTTCCGATTCTCTCCGGTCAGCCATATATTTACTTCCCGGGATTTTTTTTAGATATTTTTTAATTTCGGCTATCTTCTCGTTAAGGGAAATCATCGTTTTAAACTCATCCGGATTTTTTTTGTTTACAACGGCAACCGACAAACTCATTAAAGGCATCTTTGTAGTCTTACCTGTACGGTCAGAAGCGATAACAAACCCCTTCTCTCTGTCACGGGCTGAATAATGAAAAGGCACGATACTAGTGAAAGACTCAATAATCGTTGAACAAATCTTTTGGTATCTATCAGGAGTAGTTATGAAGAGAAAATCGTCGCCGCCGATATGGCCGATAAAATCATCATTATTGCCATAATCGTTGATAACTTTGTACAAGATATAGGCGGTATGCATTATAACTAAGTCACCCTTAAGATAACCGTAAAGGTCATTAAACGACTTAAAGTTATCAATATCACAATATCCAAAAGTTAACTTCTGTTTCTTTTTAAGGCGTTCCCTTAGAATTTCTTCGACTATCTTACCTCCCGGCAAACCGGTCAAAGGGCTGGCTAAAAAACTGAATTGAGACCGACGCAGAGCCATTTCAATCCGAATTCTTAAATCAAGGGGATCAGGCGGTTTTATGAGGTAATCATCTACCCCATGCTTCAAATAAAGGAGGTGGCTTCTGAGATGTCGTTTATTAATTAAAGTTATAACTGGTATCAGTGAAGTCATGAAATCATTCTTCAAACTATGGCAAATTTCTAAGTCAGAATGGCGGGCCGAATGAACATCTAAGACTATCACATCAGGGGCAACCTTTTTAATATCGTTAATATCGTCTCCTGGTGAACTTTTCAAAAAGACTTCATACCCCCAGCCGTCAAAACAGAATCTTAAAACGTTTTTCAGATTATCATCAGAAGAAATAATTAAGATTTTTTTTGTAGTATCCATTTTTAGTAAATTTACTTGTATTTTATTTTTAAAAGCAGAACATTAACGGCGATTGTTAAAGTTACAATATTCGCGAAAATAATCGGTCCATCCCTCTTAAGTATTCCGTAAATTAACCAAATAGAAACACCTAAACAAAATATAACAAATGTCGGCAATGATAAATCGGTTGTGTTCTTAGTCTTTCTAATCTTTATGAGTTGAGGCAAAAACGACGCCGCGCATAAAAGCCCGGCGATTAGACCCAATAGATTGATGAAATTATCCATGGCTTAAAACCGGAGTTTTTCTTGTTTCATCAGTTCATCAAACTCAGCTTCGTACTGTTTATGAAACGCTCCGCCAAAATAGCTGACAGTAGTTCCGGCATAATCGAAATCCAAGACAATAGCATCATATTCCGATGCCCCATACCAGTAATACTCTTAAATAAAAGCGTTAGGCTGACGGTATTGGCCATACTTATCGGAAAGCAGTTTCTTTAAATCTTTTCCGACGCTTTTTTCGCTCCAGACTATCTTTATCGAAGACAACAATTTAGTCTTGGGAGTAAACTCAAGCATAATAGTGCAGTCTTCATCAAGAATTTTATCAAAGTATTTAAGGACTCGTGGATTATCGGTCTTAATTATTTGTTTATTTTTATTTTTTATCCCCGATAACACTTGTTCTTGGTTTTTACCCCACTCATAATCTTCAAAATTAAAAGCAAAAAGCGAAAACGGCAGAAGGATTAAAGCAAAAATAAAAAAAGCTTCTTTAAATCTTAACATAACACCTCCAATCATTACAAAAAACCCAACTTTATTATATCAAAAAAAAACAAGTTAAAAACTGTTAATTAAACTAATTAATAGTTTTTAAGTTTAGTGCCAAAACTCATCAGACTAATCATTTTATCTAAATTTAATTTGTTTTGCCAAAAAAGATTAACCTTGGCAGCTATTTACTTTCTATAAAAAACATGATAGATTTGTTATAAGGAGTTTTAAAATGTCTGTTACAAAACAAATTTCCCGGTTCCTGTTTTTTTTATCCTTTATGTTTTTTCGGACTTTTGTTTGGGCTCAAACATTAATCGACCCCCAGTACAAAATCGATTCAAACCAATCGATGATTTTCGTCGATAAAAAAGAGGAATGGTTTTTTAACCATTTCATAAAACAAAGGATCCTTGGATTTGCGATTCTCTGCATATTTTTCTACATATTTTTAACTACCATTAAACGCTACACTATCACCAAACGAATCAGCCGAATACTGATCCATGAAATAATGAATCACCAGCCCTACACTCTAGCCCCTCAAAATTACTTATCCCCAGCGATAGACCTTTTTGCCAAAGAAGGAATCCGCCATATTCCGGTTATCGGCGATATCCGAAATCTCTTAGGGATGATTACCCGCCAGGACATTGATGACTTTGTTTCGCTCCGCAAAGGTAAACTTGCAATTTCCCAGGACGATCCTATTTTTTCAAATTATAAAATTGAAGAATTAATGACCAGTCCGGCACTTTTTTTGGGGCCATACGACACTATCGACAAAGCAATATCGCTAATGGTAAAAAACAAAATTGGCGCCATTGCCGTTACCGATGTTGAAAATCGTCTTATTGGCCTGGTTACCCGTACCGACATCATGAATGGAATAGTTAAATATATCATCGATAACAAAAAGGAAAAATCAAAACTTGAAACCGCTTAAACGCCTAATCAGCGGTTTTTCCAAAGGAAAACCTTGTCGCCGCGGTTAACCTTAAAAGGAACTTTTAAACCAATTTTTACACCTTTAACTGCCTCGTTTACCGATAAGTGATTAGATTCAATTTCAGTTGCTGTCATCATTTTTGCCGCGGTTTTTTTCCCTAAAAAGATAAGCTGATCGCCTTTCTTTAGGCTGTTGTTGACTATTTCTATTTCGGCAACGCTAATCTTTTTATAGAATTTTTTAACTGTCCCTAAAAAAACTTTAATTTTTGTATGTTCTAATGAATGACTGAAACCATCTTTCGGTTGACCAAAAAATAACCCTTTAGAAAAACCGCGATTATAAACCATTTTAAGCCGATTCAACAGTTCTATTTTAAGGTTCTCGGTATAATTCCCATTAAATACAGCATCTATCGCCTGACGATAAGCTAATGTGACAATTTTTGTGTATTCAGCAGAACGCATTCGGCCTTCAATTTTAAAACAATCGATTCCGCAATCAATCAAAAGGTCAAGACAATCAATCATACACAAATCTTTAGGACTTAAAATATAATTATGTCCTAAACGATAAGATAATTCGTTGCCCTTATCAACTATTTCATATTCTCTTCGGCAAGGTTGAAGACATTCGCCGCGATTAGCGCTTTTAGAAAAAGAATCCTCACTTAGGAAACAGCGGCCGCTGACGCTAAGACAAAGAGCTCCATGAACAAAAGTTTCTATCTGGCAATTTATTTTTTCCCGGTCAATCGACTGAACAATTTGCTTTATCTCTTCAATCGAACATTCCCGGGCTAAAACTATTCGGCCAGCGCCTAGCTTAGCAAAAAACTTAACCGCCTCAATATTACTGACACTGGCTTGAGTAGATAAATGAACCTCTAAATTTAAGTCCCGGGCAATAGAAAAAACCGCCATATCCCACAAAATAACGGCATCAACCGAAGATTTTTTAGCCATTTCAAGCACAGTCCTAATCTTTGTTATCTCCTGATTTCTTATGAAGGTGTTAAGAGCCAGATATCCTTTAAGCTTAAGCTTATGGAGATAAGCCATAACTTTTGGCAGTTCTAAAGAATCAAAATTAGAAGCCTCCTGGCGCATGCTATTTGATTTAAGGCCAAAATATAGACTGTCGGCACCGCTTTCGGCACCGGCAATCAACGACGGCCAATCCCCTGCCGGAACAAGTAATTCAGGTTTTTTTAGCATACTGAAATTCTTAGGCCTTGCGGCACTAAAAAGGGTTTAGGTTTATTTATTTTCCCGGGTAAAATTCAGCAACCCGCCGGAAATTACAATTTGGATTTGACGAAACGATAACTCTGTCTTCATCGGGAAACTAAAACCTTGAGTTTTGTTTTCAACGATTATCTCCGAGGAGTTAATCAGCTTTTCGATGATTCCCGAAATCGAAAGCTGATCGTTGACATTTAGTTTCAGGTAATCAGTGAAATCAGTAAACAATAACGGTACTATACCAAAATTAACCAAATTATTAGCGTGAATCCGTTCGAACGATTTAGCTAAAACAGCTTTCACTCCCAGATACATAGGACAAATTGCCGCATGTTCACGGCTTGAGCCTTGTCCATAACTTTCACCGGCAACGATAAAAACAGCTTGAGCCTCCTCTTTAAGGGCTTTTGCTTTAAGATAAAATTCAGGGTCAAGACCTTCAAACACAAACTCAGAATACTTCTCAATATTTGAACGATACTTTAACCTTGAGCCCGCCGGCATAATATGATCAGTGGTTATTTTGTCTCCGACTTTTATTACCACTTTACCGGAAAGGCCGTCGCTGATTTTTTCATTTTTTGGGGGGGACCCGATATTCGGTCCGCGGATAATGGTTACATTTAAAGCGTCATCCTTTGGTTTTATAATCAGCGTATCATCTATAATAAAGTTACTGACTTCATCAATATATTTAAACCTGCTAAAATCAACACTTAACGGATCGACCACACAACCGGCAATTGCCGAAAGCGCCGCGGTCTCCGGAGAAACAAGATAAATTCCTGCCGAAATCGTACCGGAACGGCCTTGAAAGTTACGATTACTTGTTCTTAACGAAACAGCTGAACTTTGGGGCGATTGTCCATTGCCGATACAAAAACCGCAGGCGACTTCCATTATTCGCGCTCCGGCAGCAATCATTTTTTCTAAATCACCATTTTTTGCTATCATAGAAAAAACCTGTTTAGACCCAGGTGCAATTACCAAAGAAGTATTATCATTAACCTTGTTACCATCAAGAATTTTTGCCGTAATATCCAAATCCCTTAAGGAAGAGTTAGTACAGCTGCCAATAGCAACCTGATCAACTTTTGTACCGGCAATATCTTTAACTTTAACCACATTACCCGGCGAATGCGGCAAAGCGACCATTGCCTCAATCATCGACAGATCAATCTCGATAACTCGATCATATTCAGCATCATCATCAGCCGCTAAAGCGACAAAGTCTTTCCCCCTCCCCTGGGCTCTCAAAAAAGATTCGGTTCGGCTATCGGAAGGGAAAATACTGGTTGTTACTCCCATCTCAGCGCCCATATTCGTGATTGTCGCTCGTTCCGGTATCGAAAGAGTCCCAACCCCGTTTCCTGAATATTCAATAACCGAATTAACGTTTCCCTTGGTTGACATAATACTAAGAATAAAAAGAATCAGATCTTTAGCGGAAACGCCATGACGTAACCTGTTAATTAAATTAATTTTAATTACTTTCGGCGCAACTAAGTAAAAAGGCCCACCACCCATAGCAATTGCGACATCTAACCCGCCGGCACCGATTGAGATCATCGCTACCGCGCCACAGGTCGGAGTATGACTATCACTGCCTAAAAGAGTTGCGCCTGGTTTCGAGAACCGTTCCAAATGCACCTGATGGCAAATACCGTTTCCGCAACGGGAAAAATATATGCCGTATTTAGCAGCAACAGTTTTAAGGTAGAGATGATCATCAGCATTTTCAAATCCTTGTTGTAAAGTATTATGGTCAACGTAACTCAGTGAGATATCGGTTTTAACTTTAGCAAGGCCTAAGGCTTCAAACTGCAGGTAAGCCATTGTCCCGGTAGCATCCTGGGTTAAAGTCTGATCAATTTTAATCGAAATCTCTTTTCCTGGTATCAACTGACCGGAATCAAGGTGTTTTTTTAATATTTTGTAGGTTAAAGTACCCCGCATATCGGCTCCTTTTTTCAAAGTTTCAAACGATTATCATTAACTAAAGTTTTATCTCGGCAAATAAAAATCAAGCTCTTTGTAAACACAGCGGACTTTGGCATTTTCTGAGATCTTTACTGCCGACTCATAACTTTGCGCAGTTACTCCATGCCAGAGACCCTTATTAAGAATTACCGGTTTATCAAGTAAAAAACATTTTATGTCGCTAAAATCCGTTCTCTTGCAGACATACAACAATGTTTCGCCGTAAAGCGGTTCAAAGCTTTCAAAAGACATAGGATGATGCTCTAAAACTTTAATTTGTTTATCCCGGATAATGAGATAAGCGATCCTCCACCCAGTCGCTTTTTTTTCAGTTAAAACAATGTGAAAAAGATTGTTCCGTTTTTGATTTTTTTTTGATTTAGGAAACTCAATAACCTTGCCGAAAGGCTGAAAACTCTCGGTTGTAATTTTATAAATTTTTTCTTTTTTCATTTTGGATATTTTAGCCTTGCTTTAGACTATTTCGATTTTTTTTCCGCAGTTATGACAAAATATTTCCGATGCCGAAAAAGCCGGTGAAAGCTGAAAGGATTGGCCGCATTCACAGCTGAAGGTTTCCCAATCTTTACTTTTTCTTTTGTAAACAGCAATCTTATTATCCCGGCTGATTGCCTTAGGAGATTCTTTTTCCTTAAGATTAACGGAAGCTAATATAGTTGCCGCCTTAGATAGGTTACTTACCGGAACAATATGTTCTTTATTACATCGCGGACAAGCCAATTTCGGCTTATCAAACCCCTGGGGAACTTTAATCTTTAGGCCGCAGGCACAGATTAAAAAGGCGTAATGGTTTATCGCTCTCATAATGTCTCCGGTTTCCCGGTGAGCCAAGCGAGAGGACTTCGATTCTTCCGCTAAGTTAACGGCCTTAGGTCTAATTTGTTCTTTATTCGCTAAACCGGATTGAGGTATCAAAACTGTATCAATCCCTCTAAGGGCATTGAAACTTTTCTGGTAATCGAGATAATTAACCCCGCTGCTCAAATTAACTTTCTTATGTTTTTTCTTTAAGGGGCTATCGATATACATTGGCGCGGTTATCGAATTTGCCCTGGCAAGAGATATATCGTTTTTAGAGATTTTCTCTAAAGCATCAGCTAACCCTTTAGGGTAACGAGTCAATCTTACGGCACAGGCATCAGCAAGATATTCTCGTTTTCTCGACAAAGAAAAATAGAATATCCTTGCGATTATCGGCGCCAATATTGAAAAAACTATTGCGACAATAAAAAATATCCCACTGCCGCCATTGGAAGAAGAAGAGCGGTAACGGCGAGACGATGAACCGTAAAGAAAACTCCTAAAAAAAACCTGAGAAATTAACACTATGCTACCAAGCATAATTGACGCCAAAGTCATATAGAGAACATCG
>JAQTSA010000019.1:11039-21782 GCA_028711575.1 Candidatus Omnitrophota bacterium
ATTGCGGTTAAGATGCCCTAAAAGACCGGCGGTAACCACAACCGCGGAATTTTTTGTATTTAACCCGCAGGCAAAGGCATTCGGCGATGGATCATCGATCAGATATATTTTAGGCATATCAGCCACATTTGCGGCAATTTTCATTTCTTCGACAATGTTGTATAGCTGAGGATATAAGTTTCGGCTTACCGGCTGAGCCCGGGACAAAGAAAGAAGAATCCGACTACCCTGAGAATAACTGATTAAAGCCATTATTGACCAAAGAATTAAAGCAAAAAAAATGCCGTAGAAACCTCCGTCAGGCGGAAACCATATTTGACCGACAAAAAAACCCAAACTGAGCAAAAAAAAGCCCATTGCGGCAAAAAGAATCAGTGACTTACGTTTGTTAAGCTCAATAAGTTCCCACATAAAGTATCATCTGTTTTAAGTCAATTAATTCAAAACTTAATTTTCGGAGCTTCCTTTTCATTTAAATCCTGAATCTCGAAAAAATCTTCCTTTTTAAAACTAAAAATCGAAGCAACGATATTGGAAGGAAACATTTCGATCTTATTGTTAAAGTAAAGAACCTGATCATTGTATGATTGCCGGGAAAAAGCGATTTTATTTTCGGTGGTTGAAAGCTCTTCCTGGAGAGATAGGAAATTTTGGTTAGCTTTAAGATCAGGGTAGTTTTCAACGACCAAAAGAAACTGACTCATCGCGCCGCTTAAAGCGCCTTCAGCGCTGGCTTTCTCTTTTACGCTATTAGCTCCCAGAGCCTGACTTCTCGCCCTGGTAATATTTTCCAGAGTATCTTTTTCGTGCTGCATATAGCCTTTGGCAGTTTCCACCAAATTTGGGATAAGGTCGTGACGACGTTTTAACTGAACATCAATTTGAGACCAGGCGTTTTTAACTTGATTACGAAGCCGAACCAAAGAATTATACAAAGAAACTAAAAAAGATATAAGCACGCCGGCAACAACAAAAAAAACTAAAATACCGCCCATAATTACCTCCTTTTTCTACGTTAATTTTTAATTTTGAATATATTTTTTAGGAATTCCTTTAATTCTGAGGATTCTGAATCAAAAGAATCCTCCAATAAATCGTATAATTCCCGTTTATCAAACCAAAAACCATGATCCCCTCGGCATTTGTCAATAACAATATTTTGCCGGCTGCCACAAGCGACTTTATCCATTTTTTTTCGGCATATCGGACATTTTCGCGGAGTTTCTTTGACCTTTTTTTGAAAAGCAAAAGAATCAGCCAATCGTTGATATTTCGTTTGATTATCAAGCAATAACGCGAGCTCGCCGCTATCAAGCCAAACCCCAAAACATTCATGACAATAGTCGATTTCTACCGAATTAAACTCAAGGACAACCATTTCCAAATTACATACCGGACATTTCATCTTTTCTTACTTTTTTAGCCATTTAAACTGGCCGCTGGCGGAATCAAAACTTTCAAAGATATAACCGAGAGGGGCTCGTTTATAGTGGTCATCAAATACTATTTTTTCAACACTTGAAATATCGACACCATTTTTATCAGCCGTATGCTGATAAATTATTTTGCGGTCAAAATTCTCTGCTCGAACTACAGCGCTAACCTTAGCTTGATCACAAACCGATGCCGGGCCATTAAGATCTTTTAGATAAGCGTTTCTATCTTCGCCCAAACAACCAGCGCTAAAATAAGCCTCAATTACTGAAGCTCTATCCCGACGGCGGTCAATCGCCTCTTGAAGCGGATCAGCGGCATAAACCGAAGGAATTAAGCTGATCGAATTGAGTTTCTTCTCTTTATCGCCATAGATCATATCTTCAATCGAACCAACCTCATTAACAACATGCTGATAAACGTCAACCCTCATGCTAATATCAAACTTGAGCGGCTCAGCTGTTTTAAGATTAACTTTCGCGCAACCTAAAACTGCAGCTACTAAAAGGCACACAATAACTTTTTTCATTTGATACCTCCTAAAAAATCATGTAGATAAAACGTCATATTTCGCTGTCCGCGTTTAACAGACTCAAAATTAAGTTTTACCTCAATGTCATTACTAGTCGACTCAACTTCAATAACGCCCTTATTATACCCATAATTATTAAAATTATCAATCAATGCCTGATATGACGCTTTATCAAGACGGTCCTTTAAAAACAAAATATCCTTCTGATTAGGTACACTTATAAATCCCCCGAAAGGGTTATTCAGGATAGAGTTAATTTTTGTGACCGAAACACCTTTTAAATCGATGGCCAAATCGCCCGAAAACAAGCCATTAGCAGAAATATTATCCTTAGAATCGAAAAGCTCAACCAGCTCAAAAAAGGAAACATTACTAAGTTTCATTTTAACTTTTATTTTGTTTAAATCAGTAAAATCTGACCGGATTAGAATGTTTGCCGCATCTCCGAAGAATGGATGTTTAAACGACTCAACAAAAAGGATTTTCTGACTCAAAAGATAATCAACAACAACTTCACTGAAGATTTTTTCTTTGAACTGAATAGCATCAGCTTTTAGCCTCTTTTCGTCTAGCTCTATCCGGCCAATTTTTAATTTTTCGCTAATTCCTCTAAAATCGGTCAGCACGAACTCTATAAGCCTAAATTCTCCTTGAGCAACCTTTGCGGACAATGAGATTCGGCCATGGAAATTTTCTTTTTCTTTTCCCTCAACTTTAACTTCTATACCCTGCAAATTAAGGTTAACGGCTAAAGATTTGACTGGTTTTTCGCCTTTCGGCTTATTTACGATATTTAGAACATCAGCGATAAAATCATCAAAGTTCTTAATCGTTAAAACGGCCGAGTCAAGCGATAAATCGTTAAGTGAAAACTTTTTTCGTGAACTTAATCCGTATTTTAGCTCTAGGCGAGCAATCTCAAATTCAAAAGAATCCGTTTTTAAATTAAGATCTTTTATTGAAAGTCGCGAAAAATTAGCGTTAATCTGCTGGAATGAGGATTCGACACGATAAATATCGAATAAATATTTTTTAAGACAAACCTTTAAAATAGCTGACCAAAAACAAAAAAGAGAAAATATAAGAATGATAAAGCTAAAAATAATGATCGCTATTTTTTTCTTCACTGTTAAGTTTTTTAAAAATCTACCAGAGCCGATTAACCGTTATAAGCTGTTATCAGCTCTTTTATTTTCGATTCGATTACTTCAAACTTCTTTTGACGAAGAAGATTTTTCGAAAAGATGCTTGACCCAAAGGCTACTGCCGCAGCGCCGGCACTGAAAAAAAGATTTATATTTTCCGGAGTAACTCCCCCGCAAGAAAGAAAGTCTATGTCTTTAAACGGACCTTTGATCGTTTTACAATAATCCGGACCAAAAAACTTAGCCGGAAAAATCTTGACCATTGTTACCTCAAGCATCCAGGCATTATAAACTTCCTGAGGAGAAAAAGCGCCGGGGAAAACCGGTATTTTTTTCTGGATACAATACTCTACAACCGTAGGAATTAGTATTGGCATAACAATAAAAGTAGCGCCGCTATTGACAGCTCGTTTTACATCATTGATAGTTAAAACCGTACCGGCACCGATAGTTAACCGATTTGCCGCGGCTTTAGCCACAGCCTTAAGAATTAATTCGACTTCAGGAGTATTCATCGTAACTTCCATTGTTTTTAGTCCTGAAGCAACTAAAGCTTCAGTAAAGGTATCAATCCCTTCAAGTTCGACATCCCGAACAATGCCGATTATTGGAAGTTTTTTAAATTCCGCAAGGTTCATGACCCTGCCTCAAGGTTAATTAAACTATCATAAAACTCGCGATAATTTTCTTTATTCTCACTATTTCTAAGAGCCATCGCCGCCCGGGGATGATCGTTTAACATACCGCTTATCGCGTAAGGAATGATATATCCCCACTCTATTTGGCTTCGTAGAGGAATAAACTCTTTAGATATAACCTCAAGTATTGGACGAATATCAAATTTAGGATTTTTTAAAAAACCGATCAGCAATTCTAACGGGCAATTACCGGCGGCCCGGCCAATGCCATAAATAGTAGCATCAAGATAATTAGCATTGTGAATAATCGATTCTATCGTGTTGGAAAAAGCTAATTGCTGATTATTATGGCCATGAAACCCAATCTCTTTGGTTTTCACTATCGATTTGAACTTTTTGATCAAGGTTTCCACTGATTCCTGGTATAAAGATCCGAAACTATCAACAGCATATAAAGCCCGAATCCGGCTTTCCTGTTCGATTTGAGCCAAAGCTTCATCCAGTTCCCGGCCCTGATCACGAGAAATGGCCATAATATTAATCGTCGTCTCATATCCTTTATCAACAAAATGATTCGTCATTTTTATGGCTTTGTCGATATCCTTGACGTAAGAAGCAACACGGATCATATCTACCGGACTTTGGTCTGCCGGTTTAATGTCATCGAGATTCACTCTGCCGATATCAACCATCACTGAAATCTTAGTTTTCGACTCAATACCGTCAATTGCTGCCGAGATGACTTCGTCATCACAAAATTTCCAAAGGCCGTAATCTTTTGATGAAAAAAGGCCTTTAGAGTTTTTATAGCCGATTTCCATATAATCAACGCCTGCTAAAGTTAGAGCTTGATAAATCGCCCGAACAAAACGTTGATCAAAAGCATGATCATTTATAAGTCCACCATCACGTATAGTACAATCAACAACCTTAATTCCATCTCGATACATTTATCCCTCCTGATTTAGCCCTATATCCGCAGAGCTATTTTTCCAAATATATAGTTTGCGTCGGATAAGCGAAATCTATATTTTTACTGTCAAAACTTTCTCTTATTCTAAAATTTATATCCTGTTGAATATCCATATACCGGTTATAATCACTACTCAGCACATAATAGACCACTTCAAATTTTAGACTAAAATCCCCATACTGAAGAAAATGGGCCCGGTCAAAACTTGTGTCTGCCGTAGTCGTAATGATGTTTTTTATTATTTCCGGAATCTGACGAAGTAATTCCAAACTAGTTTCATAAGTAACACCCAGGGTAAAAACCACTCGACGCTTGTCCATCCGTTTATAATTCCTTACACGGGAATTAGTTAAATCAGTATTCGAAAAAACTATTTGCTCTCCGCTTAAGCTTCGGATACGGGTAGTTTTTATGCCAATATTCTCAACTGAGCCAAGAAAGTCGCCAATAATTATAAAATCACCGATTTCGAAGGGATTATCAAAAAGAATAGCAAAATAACTGAACAGATCAGCAAGCACAGCCTGGGCCGCTAAGGCCACGGCAACGCCTCCTATCCCCAAACCAGCAATTACTGCCGATATTTTAAAGCCTAAATTGTCAAGGAGAAAAACAATAGCAACAGCCCATACAATAAATTTTATCAAACGTAAAATACCGCTCAAACTAGTTTCAAGCTGAACGTTTTTGCCCCGTTTCCGCCAAAAAACGGTGTAAAAATAAGTTATGACAACAATTACAAACCGGACAGCAAAAAAAGTCAAAACAGCCATAGCAGTAGAGTCGATCGTTTTTTTGAGCATAGGGCTTATTTTTAGATAATTAAGGCAGAGATAAAAAGCAGCGCAATAGGCAGCCGGCAAAAAAATACTTTGAACTAATTTAACAATAAAATCGTCAATGGAAGTTGATGTAAGGCTGGCTAATTTTTTGATTTTTTTTAAAAAAAACTGCTCAAAGATAAAAGCGACGATTACCACGAAAAAAAACATCCCTAAAGCCAAAATGTAATCAATAACCCGATTCCCTAAAAACATATTCGATTCTAATTGAGAAAACATCTCCCCCTCCCTCTAAAACTACAACTATCTGACAAAAAACTAAAGCCGATATAAAGATTTTTTCAAAAAAACAGAGCCGTAGCTTCTAAATAATAACACCTTATTTATGTTCGGACTTATTAACTTTGAAGAAACTTTGTTAGCAGTAAAGTCAAGTGGCGAAAAGCAATAAAGCTTTAATCCATTTTTTCAATAGCTTCCTGGATAAAAGGTAAAATTCCTTCAACCTCTTCCTTGGTCATTCTTCCTAACTTAGCAAACTTAAGCGTCCCTTGAGCATCCCGGGCTTCCCGGCTGATTTGAAGCTTTTTAGAACCTTTATTATAGGAATAAATGTTCACCGAGACCTTGTTGGCATCGTTTTCCCAGGCTTTAGTAAACAAACATTCATCTAGATTTTTGTCGTATGGCATTTTACCTCCTCTTTTCTCGCAAGCTATACATTATAAATATTATATATATATAGGAATATTAACCCTTGAGAGAATGATTGTCAAGAAAAATATGAGCTATGCCGTCTCAGGACCTAAGGCCGAAAAAAGAGTACATCGATAATATCCTGCCAAAACCAGTATTTAGGCTAAGCGCCAGGATTAATCCAAAGATTTAAAGCTGGTATTAAGTTTATCGAGATTGGCCTCAATCGTCTTTATCTCTTGTTCATATTTTTTTATCAATTTACCATACTCAATCACCAGGTCTTTGTTATGGTAACTCTGGGGGTTTGAAAGTATCTTCGCTTTAACGTTACGCTCAATTTCCAGGCTATCCTTTTTCTTTTGGAGACTCTTTATTTCTTTAGCTACTTTCATATTATGGGCTTTGCGTTCTTTGCGAAGTTTAAACTCATCGGCCTTTTTTTGTGAATCATTAAGCTTTAAGTCTTTTTCTTTAGTTCGCTGATCGATATAATCAGGCTGACTGAAACTACCAACAACTTGAGACTTTTCTTTTGCCTTATTAAGATAATAGTCCAGGCCTCCGGGAAACTTACGTACTTTGCCGTTATTAACCTCAAAAACTGATGTAGCAACCGAACGGACAAAATGAATATCATGGCTTATAAAAAGAAGCGTTCCCTGATAGTCGTTTAAAGACTTGATCAAAGCGTCAACAGCATCAACATCAAGATGAGTTGTCGGCTCATCAAGAAGAAGAAAGTTAGGCGGGTTAATTAAAAGTTTAGCCAAAATTAACCGGCTTTTCTCCCCCCCGGAAAGAACACTTACCGGTTTATCAACATCATCGCCGACAAAAAAGAAAGCAGCAAGAATTGTTCTGATATTTTCAGTCGTTAAAGCTCCTTCTGCGGCCGAATAGGCTTCCTCATAAACTGTACTGGTTGCGTTTAAAACATCCATTCTGGTCTGGGAAAAGTATCCTAACTCAACGTTATAGCCAAGGCGGCGAGACCCGGAATCAATCGGTACCACCCCGGCAAGAATCTTTAATAAGGTTGATTTTCCAGCGCCGTTATCTCCGATAAACACCGCTTTCTCGCCCTGAGTGATTTCAAAACTAAAGTTTTTATAAACTTTCAAATCGCCGTAAGCTTTTGAAATATCAATAAGCTCAGCAACCTGATACCCGCTCTTTTTAGTGGCCGGAAAAACAAACTTACGGATACTGTCCCGCCGGTCTAAAGGAACAACAATTTTTTCCATTTTTTCCAAAAGCTTCTTTTTTGACCTGACCTGAGAAGCTTTATTAGGCTGGCCATGAAAACGGCTGATAAACCGTTTTAATTGTTCCACTTTTTTTTCCTGTTCATTGAATCGTTTGATCTGCAATTGACGATTTTCTTCCGTTAACCGGCGGTAATCGCTGTATGTTCCTCTGATTTTGGTCATTTGGGAATGTTCTAATACAACGGTATGGGTCGTTATATCCGTTAAAAAATCCAGGTCATGGGAGATCATAATAAAGGTTTGATTGAAATCACGAAGATAATCTTTAAACCAAAGGGCGGCCGTCAAATCAAGATAGTTCATCGGTTCATCCAAAAGCAGCAAATCATACTGAACAGTTAAGAGTTTAGCCAACTGGGTCCGCATCTGCCAACCGCCGCTTAGCTCAGATATCTGGCGATCAAAATCGGTTTCTTTAAAACCCAGACCCATTAAAATTTTCTTTGCTTTATGTTCAATTTCATAAAACCCTAAAAATTCCAAATCAGCGAGGATTTTTGAGTATCGGCTGGAGGCAAAAAGATCTTCTTGCTCTAACTTTTTCTTCTCAGCCAAAAGTTCAGTTACTTTTTCGTCGCCACAAGTTATTTCCCCAAGAACTGTTCGTTTAGAGCTAAACTCTGACTCTTGACGAAGAAAACCGATACGAATATTCTTCCTGACCGTAATTGCCGGTTCACCTTTTAAAATCAGCGAAAAAAAAGTACTTTTTCCGGCACCGTTGGGCCCAATTAAACCAACCTTCTCACCTCGACGAATAGCTAAAGATACGTCTTTAAACAAATACCTTTTACCGTAACTTTTTGATAAATTATTAATATGAATCATTATACTTAAATTTAAAAAAATCCTGTTTAAACAAAAGCTCTAGTTTCTAAATAAATGGAGAATAAGCCTTAAGACGCTTAACAACATCTAAAAGGCTATCTTTAGCCTATTTTTATTCAGTTTTTCTGGTTACTTTTTCCCAAGAAAATGATACCAGCTCGTCCATCCCTTTTTACTGTAAAAGTCATCAGGATGACTAGGCAAGGATTTATCTTTGGAATATTTTTTCTTGTAATCTCCGGCCGATGAAATACTTAAACGTTTGGCGGCATCTTTAGCTTTAGCGTAACTGGAATAAAAATCCGGTTTTTTCTTGCCAAAAAAATTGTACCAGCTCGTCCATCCTTTACCTTCATATACCCGGTGAGGATTTGCCGGAAGTTTTTTGTCCTTTTTGTATTGCGCTTTGTACTGAACTTGAGATAGAATCTTAAGCTTTGCCACCGCAAGCTTTGCCTGCTGATACTTAGAATATATAACCGATGACCTTAAAATTTTTAGTTTCACCATACGCCCTCCTTTTTAAAAACGCTGAACCGGTAACCGACTTATAAATTTATCGATAATAGATATATCGCTTTGATTACCTTCTTTTAAAAACTGTTCTTTAGCCGCACGATAAAACTTGCGGGCCCGGTTATAATTATTAACCTTCTGGTTAAGGTGGCCCAGCCAAACGTTTACCTCCGGCTGATTGGGATTCTTTTCTAAAGACTTTTCAAAATAATAAAGAGCTTTTTCATTGTCGGACAAAAACAAATAAAGATTAGCAATAAAGGAATAAGATTTATAATAATCCGGTTCTTCTATAATCGCCTGGTGATATTGAGATAAAGCCTGAGTATAATTATTATTGTAAAAGTAGAACCGGGCGCTGAAAATATATTTTATAGCTTCGGCATGAACCAGGTTTTTCCTTCGGTCTTCTAAAAGCTTTATAGCCTCAGATAAAGAGATACTTTCGGGATTATCTTTAAGTTCATCTCTTAAAATGCTTTCGGCTTGTTCAAAATATCCTTTAATAACAAGCTCAGTTGCCTCTAACTCTTTAGTTGTAACTGAAGGATTCTGATCATGATCTGATAGCTTATCAACCGCGGCAATAGTTTCTACCGGCTGAGAATCAATTGTTTCAATATCGTCAAAATATAAAGTTAACGGCACATTAAAATAGTCGACTTTAATGAAATCGGCAGTTTTTAAGGTAATTCTGCCTTCAATTACCCGGCCGTTTTTAAGGAGAATAGTTTCTCCAAAAACTTCAAGAGTTAAGAAACTTAGACATAATAGCAGTAAAAACTTTTTTAAACAGTAGTTCATTTAATTAAGGACAATCCGTGCAAGCTACTATTTCTGATTCCGACAATAATGGATGCGATCCGCAGGCTGGCAGGCAATGAGAACGGCCCACAGTTTTCCCGATATAGGCTTCTTTGCTATTATCTTTTCTAACCGCATTAACCCGATAAGCCTGATTATTATTCCAAACATTAATCCGATAATCCCAGAAATTATCATAAAAGGTGTCAACATCCTCACCACCGCTATTTTCGGTTTCTGATGCGATTGGAATATCAATATAATCCAACAAGCAGTTCAAAGCATTGCCATTTGGGCATCCGCCGTTACGGGCATACTCGCCATGATCAAGAAAGTAGAGTTCTTGGGCTTCAGCAACAAGAGCTAAAGTATTTTTTGCCCGGGTAATTCGCGCCCGTTCAATAACCGTCTGATATTGCGGCACGGCAAAACCAAGAAGCAGGCCAATTAAAACTGAAACTACAACGACCTCTATTAAAGTAAAACTTTTTCCTGACATTTTTTTCTCCCTTAATCGCTAGAAACACAAGATTTTCCGGCAAACGGATAAGTTGTTGAACTGCTGTCGCAAGAGCCGTCCTCGTTAAACCGAATTATATCATCAGCATATTTTCCGCTTGAACGGGTACTAAAAATATTGCCATTAGCATCAACAGAATAATTCCAATAAGGATCAGAATCATAACTGCTTAAATCAACGTACCCGCCATAAGTAGCATTTAGGTTATTACTACCAGCTGCCGCATAGTTATTAGTATCAACGAACCTCAGTTGGGCCGCGTGCTGAATAATCTTCATTGCTTTTTTTGCCTGTTCGCCATGTGACCGTTCAATGTAACGCGAGTATTGGGGAGCGGCAAAACTCAACAGAATCCCAACCAGAACGATTGCTATCATTATTTCCAATATAGTCATCGCCTTTTTCATAACAAAACCTCCAATATATTATACCATAAAAGAAAAAACATTTCCTAACTATATTTAAAACTATCGCAAAGCGAATTGACTCACATTAAATGTTACTCAGTAATTAAAAAATCGACTTCGTTGACTCATAATACATGTTACCCTTGTATGGAGGGTAAATATCATGAGTCCAAAAACAAAACAAGAGTATACGGCTG
>JAQTSA010000136.1 GCA_028711575.1 Candidatus Omnitrophota bacterium
CCTCAAAAATTTTTCGACACTCTTCAACCGTTCCGCCCCGGCCTTCTTCAGTTTTTTCTTTGACGTCCCGGGGATTAGCGCCGGCTTCAGCCCAAAAAAGATTTGCCCCGGCGATCGCCCCAAGAGTACACGGCTCATGAGTACAGTTACCTAAAACACTTCTGGCCATAGCAAGCCGGGTTACCGCGACAATTTGAGCCATACGCAACTCAGATATCATGCCATATTTTGCTAAAGGACTATTCGCAATAGTAATCCTCCGGGCGGCCCCGCTAAAGGCCGGATTAAAAGAAGCGGTAAACTTTATCATCTCAGCTAATTGTTGATTAGTATGTTCCGGTCCAACCGGTTCAACGCAAGTGCCGACAGAAAGCCCAGCTTCTTCAAAGTTAGTGATACTTTTTTTACGTTGAGCAACATCAATTTTGGTATCGATTCCTTCATTAAGTCTTAAAGCATGATAAACACCCTGATATCCGGTTTTCTTTAAAGTTTTTGCCTGATCAAGAGAACAATCGCCCAGATTTGCGACTAAAACCGTATCTTTCTTTAGATTCCTTCTTATCTCCTGAGAAGTTTCAATAAATTTAGCGAAAGGAAAATGGGCAGTAGTCATAACAAAAATAGCATTAGCCTGATCGGTCTCAAACTGACAAGCTATACCGACAGCCTCTTCCACCGAAAGCTCCGAGGAAGTCTTAAACACTCCATTAATCGTGGCAAATGAACAAAAAGCGCAGTCACAACTACACGGTGCCAAGTTAAGAGCAAACTGGGCATGGACTTCAGCTTTATTACCGGTCAACTCTTTTGATATCCGGTTAGCCTCAGCCATGATCTGATAACTTTGAGATGAATCTGTTGGGTAACTTAATAGAGTGATTAATTCTTCAGTCGATAATTCCTGACACTCTTGAGATTTTTTGATCAAATCCGAAAATTTAGTCCCCATCAAGAGTCTCCTTTTTTTGAGAGAAGAATTAGTTCGCCGAAAATTTATTTGATTATCATTTTCAAAACAATATAGGGAACAAGATTAAAAAAGATTATTAGTATTTTGTACCCGCCAAGCATCGAATAGATCGTCGCATCAAACTTTTCTCGCGGCAATTTAAACCATTTGCCATGGACTTTAAATATAAAGTCACCAAAGAAACAAATCATAAAAAAGCTAAAGAACAAAAGCCCAAAATTGATCAAACAACACCAGCCAAGGAAACGAGTGATCAAACAAATATCCATATTGATTCCTCCTTCTTTAGGCTATACTCTTTGATATACGTAAAAAAGTTTATCGGCTTCGATGCTCGTTACGACAACCGGCAACGATTGAATACGAAATCCTACACCCTACACCCTTCACCCGATACCCTACATGAGCACAAGTGTTACGTCAAAAGTTCGCTACGCTCACGTCAAACTGGTTCGCCTAACGGCGAGACCGTCAAACTGGCGCTTTGCGCCGTCAAACATTCGTTTTTATTCTCCAACAATGTTTGACCACTGTTTGACAGCCACGTTCGAAGAACGGGCGGTTTGACGATTGTTTGACTCTTTGCCTTAATTACTATCAGCTATGAGCCATGAGCTTATTAGCCCTAGACCCTACACCCGAATAGTTGAAATTAATTGTTTTGAAGAAACCAATGTTTGAAACTCGCAAACTCTCTCAGTTGGAGTAGGACTAAATTGGAATTCCATTGTTTAATATTTAGCTCCATTCTTAAAAACAACACATTTCTATAAATCTCTATAAATTTCTATTTCGCTAAATCACTTAATCACTCTTTTTAACTCTTCACCCTATCCCCTAAACCCTAAACCCTATACCCTATCCTCAATATCTATAATGATCCGGCTTATACGGTCCTTGGACCGGTATTCCCAGATAATCAGACTGAGCTTTTGTCAGAGTCGTAAGTTTCACGCCAATTTTTTCTAAATGAAGCCGAGCGACCTCTTCGTCAAGCGACTTCGGTAAACAATAAACTTTTGGCTCATAACTGTTTCTGTTTTCCCATAAATCAATTTGAGCAAGCACCTGATTTGTAAATGAGTTTGACATAACAAACGACGGATGCCCGGTCGCACATCCCAAGTTAACAAGCCGCCCTTCAGCTAACAAATAAATTTCTTTTCCATCAGGGAAAATATATTTATCAACTTGCGGTTTAATCGTAACTTTTTTTATTCCCGGATAGTTAAACAACTTAGCTACTTCAATCTCATTGTCAAAATGGCCGATATTACAGACAATAGCCTGATCTTTCATCTTTTCCATATGTTCAATCCGAATAACTTCGCGATTCCCGGTAGTAGTAACATAAATATCGCCGACACCCAAAGTATCTTCAACCGTTTTAACTTCATATCCGGCCATTGACGCCTGAAGAGCGCAGATCGGATCGATTTCGGTAACAATAACCCGTGCCCCTAAACCGCGCAGAGACTGAGCTGAACCCTTACCAACATCACCATAGCCGCAAACAACAGCAACTTTACCGGCGATCATAACGTCAGTAGCCCTTTTTATCCCGTCGCAAAGCGATTCACGGCAGCCATACAAGTTATCGAACTTAGATTTTGTCACTGAATCGTTAACGTTTATTGCCGGAACAAGCAGTTCACCGCGCTGCATCATCTGATAAAGCCGATGTACACCGGTAGTTGTCTCTTCCGACACACCTTTCCAATCCTGGACCATGTTCTGCCACTTACCAGGCTCATCTTTAAGACGCTGTTTTAAAAGTTTTAAAAGCTCGGCTTCATCTTCACCTTCCGGTTCTTTATCGAGAATCGAAGAATCTTTCTCTCCGGCGGCGCCCAAATGAAGCATCAGCGTCGCGTCACCGCCATCATCGACAATTAGCTGCGGTCCCTTGCCGCCGGGAAAAGTCAAGGCCTGTTCCGCGCACCACCAATATTCCGATAAAGATTCACCTTTCCAGGCAAATACCGGAACTCCGGTTTTCGCGATTGCCGCGGCAGCATGGTCCTGAGTTGAAAAAATATTACAGCTTGCCCAACGAACGTCAGCGCCCAGTTCAACCAGAGTTTCAATTAAGACCGCGGTTTGAATAGTCATATGCAGCGACCCCATAATTCGTACGCCCAATAACGGCCGCTGTTTTCGATATTTTTCCCGTAAGGCCATAAGCCCTGGCATTTCATGTTCAGCGACATCCAATTCGCGCCGGCCAAAATCAGCTAACCCAATATCTTTTATTTTATAATTTTTATCTGTATCCATAATGAATCCTCCCTTTTTAGTGATTTCTGTTCTTTAGATTATATCGTTAAGCGGTGTTTTTTCAAGGTAAAAAAGATTTTAAAAAACTTTAAAACTTGCCTATTGGCCAAGTTATTTTTCAAAAAGCAGGTTAACGATTCTTCGCTCTGATCTTTCCTCGACAACAACGTCAACCTTTTCGGCTTTAACGGCCCGTTTAATAGCTTTCATCCCAATCGCGTATTCTAAAAACTTAAAACGTCTGAAATAACACTTAAAATACTTTTTCAGCCTCATACCAAAATAATCGCCGAGGAACAGGACTCGCGGCGAAACATCAGATAATGCCAGGTTTTCCTGTCTAAGGCGCCAAAGCGATGCGCCCTTGCAAACAGGAACATTCTCAGCATATCGCTGCGGTAAACCGGAAAAACGCGCTAAATCTCCGTCACGGCTGTTTTTTACCATAAAATCGGTTAATTGAAACTTTTTAGGACTTATTTTATTGAGAAAAACTTTCTCTATTTCTTTGACGATCTCATACTGGATTACATTGTTGCCGTAATCATTACAATGGCTATCGCTCTTCAAAAAGACATCGCGGCCCTCATATTTTTCTTTAAGCAGTGCTTTTCTTAAATCAAGAACAATTATGTCGCCAAAAGAACGAAGATAATCCAAGAGGGCGTCCACAAAACAGGCATATTCCAACTCATCAAACCGATCCGGCATATATTCAGAATAGATATTGCATTTATCGGGAACAATGACAAAAAGATAATAAACCCCGGCCTTTTTGAACCAATCATTGCGTTTGATTATTTTGTCACCGATCGCCTTAATCCGCCATGATACAGACTTCAAATTATTCTGTAGACCCCAAAGATTATGTAAATAATAGTCATCTTTCAGAAACAGCCAACTGCCTTTACCGCAAATAACATTATACCCCGGTGAATCACCTATCGCTAATTTGAATAGGCTATATGAATGTATGAATGAATTACGAAACCCCAGATTATCTTTAAAATATTTTTCAAATTTATCAGGAAACACCAAGGCGTCCTTAAATGACCGCGGTAGCACCGGGGCAGAAGCTAAAAACCTATTTTCCAGTACAGCGACAGTCTCAGCTTTTTTAAAAACCATCAGGATAGTTGGAGCTACCAGAAAACAAATGAATAAAATACTGAAAATAATATTTAAAACTTTTATATTTTTATCAGGTTTCATTTTTAAAGTGGTAAATTAACTAAAATCTAAAATAAATAAACGGTTTAAAAGTCGTCGATACTACAGTTATAACAGAAAGAAAAAATAGAATAAATAGCAACGTGTCTTGTGTTAAAAGATAGGCAATCGTCATTGCTTTTTTCCCGGTCATGTCTCCCGCTATAATTCGCCTCCTCAGCCAAGGAATAACCGGAGTCGATAGGATAACGGCAAAGACCAAGGTGTAAATAATTTGGACAGTGACTAAAGACTCTAAATAATAGAACTTAGGGGTTACGGTTTTTGCATGAAAGAGAACTTTAATATAATCAAATCCCCGGAAAAGATTTTCTTGTCTAAAAATAACCAAGGAAATAAAGAAAAACCCTAAAGTATAAAAATGGCGTATCGGCCGCCAAAGTTTATTTATTATGCTTAAGCCTCCAGCCCGCTCAAAAATAAGAAATAGTCCGTGCAGAAGCCCCCAAACCACAAAGTTCCAGCTTGGCCCATGCCACAATCCGCAGAGAAGAAAAACAACAACTAGGTTGCGATACGTTATAATCGCCGATTTCCTGTTTCCTCCC
>JAQTSA010000137.1 GCA_028711575.1 Candidatus Omnitrophota bacterium
ATTTTTACAACAACTTTTTTAACAGTTTCTGATTTTCCGTTTATCATCAGCGAAGGCATATGGACCTCATCGGGGAAAAAAGTAATAAACGACCCCGGTAACAACTGAACTCTAACCAACCCGGGAGAAACGCGTTTATAAAACTGGGCATCTTTACCCTCATCATAAATCGAACTGATAACGAGGCCATCGCTTGAGAAACACTCTATTATTTCACCGCCATCAACCACCAGATGGACATCAACAAATTTTCGGTGCGCCTCAAGAAGGGAATTTTCCGGCGCGCGAGTCTTATAGCTGGTAACTGAAGCAAATACTTCATCATTCTGTATTTTATACTTTTTTTCAGCGGAATCAACAGTTACTGACTTTAAAAAATCAAAACTAAGCTTCCAGGCCGGCCCAAAAGGATAGCTTTGCCAATTACTGATTTTGTCGATAATCATTTTCTATATTTTAAAAATACGGCAACCCTGCCTAATTTTGCAGGAACAATGTTTCCTCGCCCGATACAATACCCGATTATTTGGCCTAATTCTGGTAATTAAATTTTACGATTATAACGGAAAAAGTAAGCCGCCCGGCCGCATCTTTCAGAGAAGACCTTATCATAGGCTTTCAAACACTTTTCCTCTATCAATTTTTTCTATTTGCAAAGGTTTTATTTTGTAGAATATTTTCGGTTTAAGAATGGTTAATTCTATACTTTTTATGCTTCGTTTCCCCTGTACACGCTCTATAACTCTATCTCTCATACTAGTTGTTTGTCGTTTATCCCATTGCTTTACCAAATTTTCATACTCTGAGCCCCGCTGAATACAAGAAACCGTGCCTTGGATATGGTATCCCACCATTTTCTCTATATCAAAGGCAGATATTGAAATATACTTATTATTTTTCAGGTTTTTGGCTGTTTTACCTAAAATATAATCTGCCACAATAAAAGAAGTTTCTTTTCCCGATACTAATATTTTTGGAGAAACATGCGGTTTGTTATTCTTGGTAACAGTGCCAACAGTTATGAATTGTTGTTTATCTATAAATCTGAAAGCTTGTTTAAATATTGTATTTTTATCCATTTTTAATTTTACCGATAACGACCGGCTTCACAAAAAAAGCCAGACCTTGACTTTAGGATTTATCTCTTTGGCCGCCTTGGCTGTCAAAAAAAAACTTGCCTATTTCTTTTAAAAAACCCTTCTATCGGCAATCAGTAATGTCTGACTATACACCAATTTTATACCGAAGGGCTAAGCTGTCAATTTGTTTTTAAAGTGGTGGCCTGGCCCTGTTGTTCGTCGATAAAAGAAATCTTAGCCCGTTGTTCTATTACACTATAACACTCAAGATCAAAACCATAAGCCAGCGCCAAAATACGCGGGTTTATGAAAACTTAAATTAGTGGTTATAGTTTTTTTTAACTTTAATCATTCGATTACTTTAAAGTTTAAATCTTTAATATCCTTTGGGTTAAGTTTCCTAACATTTTTTATCATTTTTTTGTCACAGGCGCCGAATTCAATAAAGTTTTTTTGTGCTTGCCTCAAAGAAACTACATTTGCTCCACCTTCATAGTTGGGGTCTTCAAACTGCCCAGGATCATCTTCCCAAAAACATATAGGACAAATTAAATAAGTTCCTGGTGGCGCCTCATCAAATGTTTTATAGCCGCAACAAGGACAAGTATATTTTATTTTTTTAATCATTTTTTTTGATTAACACAAAAATTACCTGCCTAAACAATATCCAAACCGCTCAGGAAAACAGGTAAATTGGCAGTTATTGGTTTCTTCTTGGAAAGTTCCTTTATTGCCAAACAGATAATATAAGTCATTACAGCTAAAGAATAGCATTTGATTCCAATAGCCGTTAGAAAAAATGATTATAATTAAGGACAAAATCATACCTGTCAAGACGGTTAAGATCATTAAATCACTCATAACCTAATATTTCCCTATAATACCAGGAATCAAACGCCTTCAACTATACTTTATTATATTTGCAAAATCATTTATCAATATAAATCTCAGCCTTACCGTTTATGGTATAAGAATTACCATTATTTATAAACTCAGGCCATCCATTCTCAGAAATTACAGGCTCAGTTTTTCCTAAACTTACGCGATATTCCCGTACAGTTTCCAAATCAATAATTTCTTCTTTCCATGAACAAGAAAAACGAACCCACAATTCATTGTAAGGCGAAGCGGCATCTGAAACTTTACCGATACCGCCGCGTCTTTTCCCATCGAAAAAAAACATACGGTTTAGCTTCATAGTAAATGGCGATGGTGTTGATATACCTTTGGATTTTGAAGTCTTACCATCGTAGAAACCCTCAGACCAGGTAAATTTGCCTTCAACTGGTACTATTTTAATAAGTTGACCGATGTATTTTTCAGAATCATATTCATTGGCAATCGCCATAAAGGTCAAGGTGATAAATGCCATGATAATAGAAATAATAAAATATCGTTTCTGCATTTTTCGCCCGGCTTATCTGTTATTCATAACACAAAAATAAAAAATACAAGGCCTATCATTGTGACAGAATAAAATATTAGGATTTTATTTTTCTGCCGCATATGAGCTTAAAGGGTTTTAGATTCAGAATCCGAGAAATCTTCTAGATTGTTTTTTTAAATACCTTTTTTATAATTTTTTCCGATAAGATAAAATTCCACCACAGCGCCGATAATGTCGCCGAGAATGGTTTTATTAATATCAAATTTTTAATGTTTGTATGTTTTTATTATCCTTTCGAAATTCTCAAAATAAAAATAGCAATTACAACAATTACCGCGACAATTAATACAAAGGAGATTGTTCCCAGTGGTTGGCCAAAATTAGGCGTTGCTTTTTTTGACCACAACCCCATCCAAGGCAGCTGTTTTGGGACAAAGATACGGGTATCTTTTTTACTGCAATAAACAGAAATCCATTTCGGACCATGCCAATTATTCTGATTTCCCCATTCTTTTTGATTAATTTCTTCTTGAGTCATATTCACCCCTTTTTTACATCTAATATACAAAAAGCGGCCCTTATATCAGATTTCCCCAATTAAAAAAATTATTTCATAATAAACGTTTTATTAGTCATTATAATATCTGCCATATTCGGTAAACTGGCGTTTTTAACCATATCTATCTGCAGATTTTTTGCCGCGGTTTCGATTAATCTTGATAACGAGAATTCCGAGTGGATTAAGCTAAACACTTCAATGCAAGTGTGGTCGTGGCTGGTAGAAAGCTCAAACTTGACTAACTTATTGACTTTCTCTGACTGATTATTGTAATCTCTCCACTTTTTGGTTTTAAATAGCGAGGAAAAAAATCCGGGATACTCCTCAGCAAAAAAAGCTTCGACCATTACTTTATCTTTTACATCGGAAAATCTAAACCAGCTATCAAGTATGGTCGGTTCACCTTCGCTCTTGCTTAGATATAGATTCTTATTGCTCAAAATATCTTTGGCTATTTCATCGCGCAAAGCAAAGACGGACTTATCTTCTGTAAAAGGAAAACAAACAATCGCGTCAGCCCCGTTATCGGTTTCATAGGTTTGATACATATTCTGTTTAAATCTTGGCGCCATAATAAGTTTTTCCTCCTAAAATTTAAGATCAATCATCCCGCGAAAGGCTAAGGCAACTTTAGTATTCTTTATGTTGATCAACCATAAGCAATGCTCAAAAATAAACATCCCCTTTCGGTCTTATTATTGTAAAACAGAATTACTGAGGCAAACCCATGACGAGTTGGGTTCCATTGCTGTATCCCAAAAGCCTTTATATATTTTTTTCTTAATGACGATGAACACGGGTTAGTATCATCGGAAACAAAAATTATCCGTTTTTCTTCTTTAAAATAGGGAAGCCCCTCGCTCAGACCTAGATTCTCAATAAGTTTATTCAATTCAGTTTTAGAAACTGATATTTCACAATACATTTCCCGGGAAAAAAACCCGCCGGCGCAATCAATAATCTCATATTCAGCGTTAGTTTCATCGAGCAAACCGCGTATTTGGTCGCTTGATGAAGCCTTTAACGGCTGAGGCATCAAAATTAACAAAAACACTCCAAAAACTATTATTTTTTTTATTCTTTTTATCATTTTTTACCGACCCACAATTCTTTAGTCAGAACATCGGCCTGATAAATCCGATACTTCGCCAAAAGAGAACTAACTCTTAACTTTAAAGCTATATCTTCCAGTTCTTCTTTTTGAAAATTACCGGAAAGATCGATTCTGCCGTCAACGATACGCTCTCTAACCATCGGAACAGCCAGGATATCATCGTTATAGATTATAGCTAACTCCTCGCCGATATAGGCTTTAGTTAAAGCCGCAAATTTTTTGGCGCCGAATTTGTTAAGTTGAATCCTCACAACAAAATCGCCGTACTCAGAAACAGAAGAGGAAACCTCTTCTATATCGTAAGACCCGATATCAAGGGTTTGAAAAAGCAGATATTTTTTACCGTCAAACTCTTTTAAGTCAGCGACAGGAAACTCGGATGTCACGCTTGTTTGGCTTTGAGATAGCGGCTTAGCTAACTTCAGCTCCAGCACTGGGAAAGATATAAGTTCTTTTATCGGCACGTACTCAAAAACCTTGACTAAATCAACGAACTCCTGATCAACAGCATCAGGAACTCTTATAATCGGTTTTGTTTTTAAGGCAATTTTGTTTTCAGTTATTTTTATCGCCGAGCCTTCTTTGAGAGCTTTTTGAGAAAATTCCTGCCAGTTCAAACCGGCATTTTCAACCCGCTCTTTGGTAGAAGTAACATATTTTTCGCCGGGCAACTGAATAAGCACCTTTCTACCAGGCAAAGGCTTGATAAGATACCTATTCGGCATAATTCCTTTATCACTTAACCATTTCTTAAAGACCGCGATATCATTTCTATCGATGAATTCATCAGACTGAACGTTATTTGTGTCAATCGGACTCAATACTAAATGAGTCCCCCCGGCAAACGTTTCGTTCCATTGCCGGACATC
>JAQTSA010000138.1 GCA_028711575.1 Candidatus Omnitrophota bacterium
TTGTCGGTTCTTCAGAACCTTTCTATTTTTGCCCGGCTTTACGGAGTCAAAGACCGCACTCGGCGGATTAAGACTTTAATTGAAAGGTTTGATCTGACTAAATTTAGAAATAGAAAGTGCGGAGTTCTTTCTTCCGGGGAGCAGACCAGAGTTGGGATAGTGAAAGCTTTATTGAACGAGCCGGCCTTACTTTTACTTGACGAACCGACTTCTTCGATTGACCCTTCGGTAGCTCGAACTATACGCGATCATATTCGTGAAGTAGTAAGGGATTCTCACTGCGCCGTGCTTTGGACGTCGCATAATATGCAGGA
Organism: Candidatus Omnitrophota bacterium; assembly: GCA_028711575.1. Taxonomy (GTDB): domain Bacteria; phylum Omnitrophota; class Gorgyraeia; order Duberdicusellales; family 4484-171; genus JAQTSA01. The sequence continues at coordinate 315 of JAQTSA010000138.1, forward strand.
AGTAGAAGAGGTCTGTGATCAGGTTCATTTCTTGTTCAAGGGTGAGCTGCTTTTAAGCGGTGACCCCAAAACTTTGGCAAAAAAACATGACAAAACTAATTTGGAAGAGCTTTTTATTTCTCTTGCCCGTAAACCTCTTTTTTAAGGGAGAACAGCCATTATGAACTTAAACCGGGTTTGGGCAATAGTCCTGCGTTACCTTCTTCTAATCCAGGGGAACTTTTCCCGGGTGCTGCCTTTATTTATCTGGGTCGCGGTAGACATTGTGCTTTGGGGTTTTCTAACCCGTTATCTTAATGGTGTAACTTCTGTCGCTTTTAGTTTTGTTCCGGCGATGTTGGGCGCGGTCTTGTTATGGGACTTTTTTATTCGAATTATGCAGGGCGTGACGATGACTTTTTTTGAAGATGTCTGGGCGAGAAATTTTTTAAACATTTTTGCCAGTCCGATTAAAATCAGCGAATATCTTTTTGGACTGATAATATCAAGTGTCTTGACCAGTTCGGTCGGACTTTTCGCTATGCTGGCGTTAGCTGTATTTGTTTTCGGCTTTTCTTTTTTTAGTTACGGAATGTTTATTCTGCCTTATATTTTTTCTTTATTTCTTTTTGGTATATCGTTGGGTATTATGGCCAATGCTTTAGTGCTTCGTCTCGGTCCGGCCGCGGAGTGGTTTATTTGGCCGATTCCGGCGATTATTTCGCCCTTTGTCGGTGTTTTATACCCGATAAGCGTTTTACCGAAATGGATGCAGATGGTGTCATTTTTTTTACCGCCTTCTTATGTTTTTGAATCGTTACGGGCGGTTGTCCTTAACCAAACAGTTTCTTGGTTAGCTCTTTTTTCGAGCATTATCCTTTCCGGTTTATACATTGTTTTAGCTGCTATCTTTTTTTTCTATAACTACAACCACGCCCTTAAAACCGGATTGATTGTTCGCTACAGCGCTGAGAATTTAAGTTAACCTGTCCTGGCGGTGGTTATCGGTGAACAAATTTTCCTTTAAGAAGATAGTTTACTGCTCAAAATCTTTAATTTTAGAACTATTATAATCGCGGCGACATGGTTTTTGTTTTTAGGCTTTTCTTTTGTTAGCAACCCAAAACTTCATCCGTTTGCCGAACAAGAGCCTTGTCTGGGCATCCAGCGCCGGTAAGGTGCTTAGAAACATAAGAATCAGCGGCATCATCAGCCATTCTAAAGCAAAAAGAGTTTTCTTGAGAAAGGAATTTTTGATTTTTTTCTTAGGAAGCAGTAATAGGCTTAGTATTATTGAAATGATTAAAGAAATTGAAGCCAGATGAAAGATCATACGGGAAATATAGGGCGCGTTATAATAAACTATAGAATTTGTGATTTCTCTTTTTGCTAAAAATGTAGGAAGCCAGCTAAGGATCGTTAAAATAAACCCCCAAGTTGCCCAGGAAACATGGCTTTCAAGAAGTTTAAATCCGTGCTTTACCTTAGAGAAAAGGGGGATTCCTTTCTGGGATATGAAAGCCCTCATGACAATTGGGAAGTTTTCCGCTCCCCATGCCCAACGCCGTTTTTGTTTGTAAACACTTTTGATTGTTCCTAAGAGATTTTTAGATGAAGTGATATCCATTGATACTGTTATGTACATCGGAATAACCGAAAATTTTCCGTCATAATGGATAAACGATTTCCAAAATATTGCCGAATCATCAGAAATCATGTCGGTTGGCCAATAATTGATATCAACCAGAGCTTTAAAGCTCATACTGTGGCTTGAAAAGGTGACAAGTTTTTCCGGGTTGCTGGACTCAATCATCTGAAAGAAAGAAGAGCCGGTCTCAATGATTCTGGCAAATCCGGGAACGTCCCAGATGTTGTTATGGTAAACCGGTATTGGCTGAAAACTTGCCTGCAGTCTTTGAGGAGTTACCATAAAGTAATAGGTCAGACAGGCAAAGTAATCCTTGCCGACAATTGTATCAGCGTCGAAACAAGAAACGGTTATATTTTCAAAGGGGATTTCTATGGTTTTGAAGAATTGAGCGGCTTTTTTCGCGGCCCAGCTGGCATTTGCGCCTTTTACTTGAGCTTCATTCTTTAAGCCGGTTGGGTGAATCATAACTTTAAAATCCAAGAAATAGTTTTTATATATATTTTCAAGGCTCAAGAGATCAGTCTTTATTTGACCGGGAGCAGTTTCTTCCACAGTAAGGAAAACCACTATTTGTTTAATCGGAAAGGTTTGGCCTTTTAGGCTTTCGACGCTGGGGATGAGGACTTCTTTCGGTTCTTTGGCAACGGGCAAAATAACAAGATGATATATGTTTTTAGAATCAACCGCGGGAGTACCGCTTTTTTTTAGGTTCAGCATTTCTTGTTTGTGAATATAATCAGATAGCCGGTTATTAAAATTAGAGCTTGGCAATTTATTGAAGTCTTTTAAACCCTGGTCTATATTTTCGATAGCTTTAATTCGTTTCATCCAATCGGCCTTGGATTCAATTCTTAATCTCCCAAAGGATAAAACCAAAAAGATTGTCATATAGAGAAGCCTTAGAAGCCAGTAAAAGTCAAAAGCAAGAATAACTACCATTGCCAGGAGCGGTTTTAAAATTGAGAGGACAATTAAGAAAAGAAGAATTGACCAGCTTAGAAGTCCGGGTACCATTTCAAAAAGCCGTTGGATTTTCTTTTCAGTATCGGATAACTGTTCTTTTGAATAATTGAATTTCATGAATCTTTTCCCTTTTCTTTGTGCTCGGGGCTGTCGTTGGAGATTGACTCAGGAATTATTGACAGATAAGGTATGATTTCTATCGCGATAACTTTTCCAGTTTCAGGATCAAGGTAATAGGCGTTTCCGGTGATATCAGAATAATAAATCTTACTGCCTTTTTTTACATCAGTGATTTTTGATTCAACAGCTGTTCCTTTAATTTGGGCTTCGGTCAGATAAATGCTGTCTGAGTTTAGGTAGAGGATATGTGAATTTTTGTAAACCCAAAAGGCTTGAATTATATTTTTCTTTCCGTCAATCAGCCACTTTAGAGATTTAGGATCTTTAACGGTTAATGAGTTTGCTTGGGCTGATTCGGTTTTTAAACAGGCAATTTTGTTTTTTGTCCAGATTAGCAGGTTTTTTTGTTTTTCATCCCAATCAAAACCGCCTACCCCGGGGATGGCTGTTGGCGGCAGATGGTTTAAGAGAAGGTTTCCGTTTTGCACAAACCCGGTTATTGAATTTTTATTTTCGAGTAAAATTTTTATTTTCTTTTTTCTATTGACCAGTTTTCGGATTGAAGAAATATCTGTTGATAGCTCCTGTTCCTTTCCTTTATAATCCCATTTTTTAAGGCTTAAATCTTTGAGCAAGGTGTAAATTTCTTTTTCAAAAATGGTGTATCCTAAAAGGTTATTAATTATTTTCGGGTAAAGAGCTTTGTCGTTGATGTCTGCCCGGTTTAGATAGCCGTCTTGAAGAGCGAATATATTTTTTTCGTCATTGTAATCCCAAAAAATTTGTTCCGGTTTTGTTGGAAACAGTGAACTGATGTTAATAGGCGAAAAATCATTGTTTTTGGGGTCAAACCAGAGAAACCAATCCTGGCGGCCCAATGAGCCTTGGATTATAAAAGCGCTGCTTTTTTCAACCGAGAATATATCTGAAACTTCCATTTTTGAATAAAATGAATCAGCCGAACATAATGGTTTGGGCGCCGATTCTTTTGAAGCTATTATTGATTTTGTGTGCAGAGTTTCTTCGTAGGCTTGGTATAATTTTAGTACAAAAAAATCTTTAAGGTTTTTGCCTTTACTGACTAGAATTAGTGGTGTACCTTTAATCGGAATAATCTTGTTAAAGGCTAGATCCGATAGAACTTCTTTTTTTCTATTTCGCGGCCTAAGTAAAATCCGGTTGAGAGTTACTGCTTCTTTTTCGATTACTGTTACTGTTTTTTCGTAAGGCTTGTAACCCTCATGGAAAAGCTTAATGGTATAAATGCCTCTGGGCAAATCCCGGATGATTGTTGGGCTTTTTTCCGGGTGGAGTTTACCATTAAGGTATACTGACGATTGGTTCGGGAGGCTTGAAATGTAAATAAGCCCGGTACGGACAACTTTTTGGGTTTCGGGATTAATAACCCGGCCCAACACGTACATTATCATTAGCGGGCAACAAACCAGATAAATAAGCAGAAAGCAATAAAAAAGAATATGTCTCAGTTTTGTCATAAAAGTACAATAATCATATTCCAAAAAAAGGTAAAAGTCAATTCAAATGGCCGGGTTTTGTGCTTGTTTTTTTGATAAAATAATTAATTCCGGCAAGTTTCTGCCAGGCTTTTTTTCTTATCATCTTAGCTAAGAGAGTGGAGGTTTATTTAAGTTTTTATTTTCCAAGTTATTTTTCTGAGGATATGATTTTTTACTTGACGAAGTTGTCGCTATTGTCTATACTATCTATAGACATAGTATACTTAGGAGGTAAGATGAAATTAACCACAAAAAGCGAGTATTCTCTCCTGGCCCTTATTTATATGGCTCGAAATGAGCAAAAGGGTTACATTAAGATCGAAGATATCTGTAAGGAATACGGTATTTCTAAGAAATATCTTGAGCAAATTTTTTCTTTTTTAAAACAGGCGCGTTATAT
>JAQTSA010000139.1 GCA_028711575.1 Candidatus Omnitrophota bacterium
GGCTAAATTGATAAAAGATGGCCGCGCTTTTTTAGGTGAACTTTTAGATCTTAATTTTTTTGGATTTCTTTGCCGGACGAAAAAGTTTTGGCTTCCCGGAAACAAGGTGTTCATAGATTTAGCTTTGGCGCGTAACCAAGAAAGCAGGATCAGCTGTTCGGCAATTATTGAACGGCTTGTGCCGATAGGCAACGATGAATATGAGATGTTTTTGAGTTTTGATCACAATGGACAAAGCCAAATTAAGCATTGTCATTATTTGGATGCTTATAAGTATTAAATTTCTTAAACAAATATTTTAACAGCGACCACTAAAAGCCAGTCTTTCTAAAGGACTGGCTTTTTTAAGTTGTCGAGATTGGAAGCTTAAGTTGCTTCAATTCGTAAAATATGATAGTATTGATTAACTTTATTCTTTTTTATTTGAAATAAAATTATGAAACCCCACCGTAAACTTAACCTTTGGGATATTTTTTGTATCTCTACCGGATCGATGATTTCATCCGGTCTGTTTATTCTTCCGGCAATAGCTTATCAATACGCCGGTCCGTCTATAATTATAGCTTATTTTTTAGCCGGGTTTCTAATGATTCCCTCAATAATCAGCCAATCGGAATTGTTGAGCGCGATGCCTAAGTCGGGTGGAACATATTTTTTTATTACCCGCAGTTTTGGGCCTTTTTTAGGCATTTTTGGCGGATTGGCGAATTGGTTCTCAATTATTTTGAAAAGCGCTTTTGCCTTAATTGGTATCGGGACTTTTTTGGTTTATTTTTACCCGAACATCCCGGCTTATGAATTCGGACTAATTGTCAAAGCTCTTGGCGCCGTTTTTTGTGTTTTGTTTGTTGTTTTAAATCTTTTGAGTGTTAAATTGAGCGCCCGGTTTCAAAATACAATGGTTCTTTTCTTAATTTTAATCTGTTTAGCGTATGTTTTTATCGGCATTAAAAAGGTTGATTTGACCAACTTTTCACCTTTTATGCCGTATGGCTTTAAACCGCTGTTTTCGGTTATCGGGATGGTCTTTATATCTTATGGCGGTTTAACTAAAGTGGCCTCAATTGCCGAAGATACTCATAACCCTTCTAAAATTATACCAATAGGCATGTTATTAGCTTTTTTTCTAGTTCAGGTTCTTTACTGTTTGTGCGTGTTTGTTACTATTGGGGTGCTTTCACCTTTAATTTTGAATTCGACACTCGTTCCGTTAACGGATACCGCGTTTGTTTTGGGTGGAAAGGCTTTGGCGGTTGTTTTATCGATCGGAGCTATGTTAGCCTTTATTACAACCGCTAATGCCGGGATTTTGTCTTCTTCCCGGGTTCCTTTAGCGATGGCCAGAGACGGGTTCCTTCCCGGGATATTAGCAAAAACTTCGAACAAAGAAAATATACCTTATGCTTCAATTATCGCGACGGGAGCCTTCATGCTTTTTTTAATATTGTTTTTGGATATTGAAGACCTGGTAAAAACAGCATCGACACTTTTAATCATCCTTTTTATTTTTGTGAATCTTTCGGTTATAATAATGAGAGAAAGCAAAATTGTTAATTATCGGCCGCGATTTAAGTCTTTGCTTTATCCCTGGCTGCAGATTTTCGCGATTATTGTATATTCATTCTTGATTGTAACTATGGGTAAAGTACCGTTGATTACAAGTTTTTGTTTCGTTGGGGTAAGTGTGGCCTGGTACTTTATTTATGCCCGTAAGCTTAAACGCCGATTCGCGCTTATGCATCTTGTCGAGCGGGTAACTTCTAAAGAATTTGTCGACAATTCATTGGAAGAAGAACTTCGGGACATATTGCATAAACGGGATAAAATAGTTAAGGATAGGCTGGATCATTTGATTGAACTTTGTCCGGTTCTTGATATCGACCATGAAATGAATCGTGACGATTTTTTTGAAGTAGTGTCTGAACTTTTGGCTTCGCGGATCAATATTGATTCGAAAAAATTAAAAGAACTGCTGGTCAAAAGAGAAGAGGACTCGCATACTGTTATTGATAAAGGTCTTGCGATCCCGCATATCGTTGTTGAAGGAAATAACCTTTTTGAGGTTATAGTCGTTCGGGCTAAACTAGGTATAGTTTTTTCTTCTGATGAAGAACCGGTACATAGTATTTTTGTTTTAGCCGGTTCACGTGACGAAAGAAATTTTCATTTGCGCACGCTTATGTCAATTGCTAATATAGTCAGAGAACCGGATTTTCAAACTAATTTTATGAAAGCTTTTTCTAAGGAGTCTTTAAGAATGTTGATCTTATCTTCAACCAGGAAAAGGCATAAAAAAGTTTTTTGTTTGGATGCTGATCCTAAAAACAGAGGTGAAAAATGATTCGGACTAAAATTATGGCAACTCTTGGCCCGGCGAGTACGGAAACGGCTGTTTTAAGAAAAATGTTTGTTAAAGGTTTAGACGCGGTGCGGCTTAATTTTTCCCATGGAACTCATCAGGAGCATATTTCTAGAATACATAATATCCGGGCGCTTAATAAACAAATGCGCCGTCATATTAAAATTATGCAGGATTTGGAGGGTTATCGGATTAGGGTTGGAGAATTTAAGGGGCCTTTGAACTTAGAAAAAAGACAGACGCTGTACCTTACCCAGGAATCGAATGTCCAAGAGCCGGGAAATATACCCTTTGATTATCTCGGGCGGCTTACAATGATAAAACCTGGAAACAGTATTTTTATAGATGACGGCCGGATAGTTCTTGCTGTAAAAGCGGTAGAGAAAAAAAGAATTAAAACTGTTGTCGCCGTGGGCGGCTGGCTGAAGCCTAATAAAGGAATAAACATCCCTGGAGTCGAACTAGAGTTTGACGCTTTGACCGAGAAAGATAAAGCCGACTTAAAAGTCGCGATAGATTACAAATTAGATTATCTGGCTCAATCTTTTGTTCGCTGCGCTGAGGACTTAAAGTCTTTAAAAAAAATAGTTAAACCTGAATTGCCTGATTGTTTGATATTTGCCAAAATTGAGAATCAGCAGGCTTTGGATAACCTTGATGAAATAATTGAAGCGGCCGACGGAATAATCGTTGCTCGGGGAGACTTAGGGATATGTCTTCCGATATATAAGGTTCCAGTTTTACAGAAAGAAATTATAAAAAAGTGTTTAATTCGAAAACGTCCGGTTGTGGTCGCGACTCAAATGCTTGATAGCATGACTGAATCAGTATTACCGACTAGAGCGGAAGTCAGTGATGTAGCTAACGCTATTTTAGACGGCTCAACGCATCTTATGCTTTCCGGAGAAACGGCTGTCGGCCTTAATCCGGCTCGGGTTGTTGATATGATGAATAAAGTTATTAAATATACCGAGAACTATCAGCTTAAACTTAAAGATGTTTTTGCGTAAGAAATATAAGGAAAAAACATGAAAACAGTAGCTTTATTGACTGATTTTGGGAGTTTGGACCCTTATGTTTCGGTAATTAAAGCGGTCATTAAAACTTTGGAATCAAACATCGAATTTATTGATATTTCTCATAATGTTTTTCGTCATGATATAAATCAGGCTTGCTTTATTTTAGAGCGTAGTTTTCCTTTTTTCCCAAAAGGTACTGTTTTTTTAGCGGTTGTTGATCCCGGTGTGGGCAGCGGCAGAAGAGCGATAGCGGTTAAAACCAGAAATTACTTTTTTGTCGGTCCGGATAACGGAGTCTTAAGCCTGGCGGCTGGGAAAGACGGTATTGAGAAAATAATTGAACTGGATAATCCAAAATACTTTTTGGCTGACCCTTCTTCTACATTTCATGGCCGGGATATTTTTGCTCCGGTCGCGGCTCATATTTGCCGGGGGATACCTTTTAGCTCATTGGGCAGTGAACGGGAAAAGCTGAAAGAGTTAGCATTTCCTTCAGCTTATATAAAGGATAACTGCTTGTTCGCTCGTATCGTTTACGTTGATAGCTTTGGAAACTTGGTTACAAATCTTCCCAAAGAAATGCTGTTTGCTTTTTTAGGAAAAAATGAATTTGTTGCTGTGCTTTGCAACAAAAAGATAAAACTGATTTTTAACAGCTATAGTCAGGCTTTGGACAATAAGCTTTTTTTTATTGCTGGCGGGTTTGGGTATTTAGAGCTGTCGATAAAAAATAAAAGCGCCAGCCAGGCGTTTTCCCGGAAAAAAATCGTTGGCCGGGAAATATTAATAAAAAGACAAAAAAGTAAATGAAGATATTAGTTACTGCCGGCGCGACTTGGGTTAAAATCGATGATGTAAGAGTCATAACTAATATTTTTACCGGTCGTACCGGATTGGCTTTGGCCGAGCACTTTAAAAAGAGGAAACATAAAGTAACTTTACTGATTAACCCTGCCAGAATTTCACGTCAGGAATTAAAAGGGTTTACGGTTGTTCCCTATTTCTATTATGACGAGTTTAAACGAGAAGTTGAAAGCCAGCTTAAAAATAAACAATTTGACCTGATCGTTCATACCGCGGCCGTTAGCGATTATAAATTGAAAAAATCTTATTCGGGAAAAATATCTTCCGGCAAAAAAAAATTCAGTCTCGATTTTAGGCCGACAGAAAAAATAGTCAAAATAATCAGGAAGTTAGCTCGAACTTCAATTTTGGTTCAGTTTAAACTGGAGCCGACCGCGAAAGGTTTGATCGATAAGGCTTATTTGAGTTTAAAGCAAAATAACGCTGATTATGTCGTAGCTAACGCCTTAAGTGATTTAAGTCATGGTTATAAATCTTACATCATTGATAAAGATAAGAAGATTAAAGTTCTCAATTCTAAGGCCGCTTTGGCACGTTTTTTGAGTGAAAAAAGCTCCTTTCTTTGAGGCTTTTTTCTGTAACCCCAAAGTGATAATGTCCCCTTAGGGCAAAGTTAAAATGTCCCCTTTATAATTGCTATAATACTTCCAGCAAAGGAGGGTATTATGGCAGAAGGAGGCATTATTGTAATGAGGCAGGAG
>JAQTSA010000020.1 GCA_028711575.1 Candidatus Omnitrophota bacterium
CTCCTGCCTCATTACAATAATGCCTCCTTCTGCCATAATACCCTCCTTTGCTGGAAGTATTATAGCAATTATAAAGGGGACATTTTAACTTTGCCCTAAGGGGACATTATCACTTTGGGGTTACAGGTTTTTATCCAATTATTGATAGCTGAATGAATTCTAACTCATATTGCGGCTGCTTAAAATTATGGAGATTACTTAACTAAAGAATGAAGTTTAAAGATCGGCAAGAAAAGACAAATTACTATCCCACCGATAACTACACCCATAAAAACAATAATAAACGGCTCAAGGAGGGAAAGGAATCCGCTAATCGCATTATCTACATCCTTTTCATACAAATCAGAAACTTTTTCGAGCATTTGGCCTAACTCTCCGCCCTCTTCTCCGATACCGATCATATTTGTGGTTATTGCCGGAAAAAAATCAAATTCTTTAATTGTTGCCGCAAGTTTTTTACCTCGAGATACATCAACCTTCACTGAATCAATTATTTTTTCCATGCTTTTACTTCCGGAAGTTTTACCGGCAATATCTAAAGCTATCAGGATAGAAACACCGCTTTTAATCAAAATAGCTAGAGTTTTAGTGAATCGGGCAATAACGATTTTACGGTAAAGATTTCCGAAAATCGGGGCTTTAAGTTTTACTTTTTCACTGATCTCAATACCGCGAGGTGTTGATAAAAAAGATTTAAGTCCAAAAAAAGATCCGGCCGCTATAATTAAAATTAAGATAAAATAACCCCGGATAAAATTGCTTATGCCGATAAGTATCTGTGTCGCAATAGGTAACGTCCCTCCTAAATTCGTGTAGATAGTCTTAAACCCCGGGATAACCCAAGTAAAAATTACTCCGACAATAATCACCGCAACAATCATTACCGCCACCGGATACATCAATGCTGATTTTACTTTTTTAATCAAATTATTGTAACTCTCAATGTAAAAAGAGAGCCGGTCAAGCATTACGTCTAAGTTGCCGCTAAACTCACCGACATTGATCATATTTACAAATAAAGAGGAAAATATTTTAGGGTATTTAGAAAAAGATTCACAAAGGGTGTTTCCGGACTCGATACTTTTTTGAATGTTGAGAATGACTTCTTTGAAATATTTCCTTTCGGTTTGGCTAGCCAGAATCTCTAGGCTTTTCACTATTGGGATCCTGGCAGCGATCAAGGAAGACAACTGACGGGAAAAAAGCTCAAGGCTCTTGCTGTCAACCGATCCGCCTTTAACTTTAATTTTAGTTTTAGCCTCAGAAATATCCAGGATTGTTAAATCCTTAGAGCGCAAATCTTTGACCACAGCCTCTAAGGAATCAGCCTCAATAGTTCCCTTTATCTTTTTACTGTCTTTATCACTGCAGGAATATTTGTATAAAGTCATAGAAATTTAGATTTCTGTTGTCACTCTCATTATTTCCTCAAGAGTAGTTTCGCCTTTGAGACATTTTTCCATCGCGTCTTCACGCAGAGTTTTCATAGCACATTTTTCGCGGGCGTAAGTCCTTATCTCTTCCAAAGAGGCTTTATGAATGATCAAATCACGAATGATTGGATCAAAAAGCAAAGCCTCAATTATTGCGACCCGTCCTTTATAGCCGGTGTTGTTGCATTTTTTACAACCGGCACCTTTGTACAGAATAACATCTCTCTTGCGATATTGTAAAGGTATTTCTCCTCGATTGCTTAAATCCTCCTTCAGCGAAGTCTTACAGTCCGGACAAATTGTCCGAACTAAACGCTGAGCGGCGATCATATTCACAGCAAATGAGATCAAAAAAGGCTCCAACCCCATATTTAACAAGCGGGTAATCGCTGAAGGAGCATCGTTGGTATGCAAAGTAGAAAAAACAATATGTCCGGTAAGTGCGGCTTTCATCGCAATATCTGCGGTTTCAGAATCACGGATTTCACCAAGCATTAAAATATCCGGTGATTGACGCAATGTAGCTCTAAGAATCGTTGCAAAATCCAAGCCGATTTCATGACGGATCGGGACTTGAGACACACCGGCAAGATTATATTCTACCGGATCCTCAAGCGTTATTAAACTTCGCTGATCAGTATTTAAACGGCTCAATAAGGTATATAGAGTTGTAGTTTTCCCTGAACCGGTAGGTCCGGTGAGAAGAATTAACCCTAAAGGCTTTTCTAAAGCAGTATTGAAAGCCGTTGTTGCATATTGAGAAAAGCCTAATTTCTCCATCGAAAAACTGATGTTTTCCTGGTTCAAGAGACGCAATACTATTTTTTCTCCAAAATCAATCGGTAAAACCGAAACCCTAACATCAATCTTATGCACCTCAGTGTTAAACGAAAATCTGCCGTCTTGAGAAACTCGGCGTTGAGTTATATCCAATCGAGACATTATTTTTATTCGGGCGATGATCGCTTCCTGAAAATGCTTGTCCATTCGGTGAATCTGATGCAGGATTCCGTCAATCCGATAACGGACTCTGACATAATATTGACAAGGCTCAATATGGATGTCCGATGCTTTTAATTTTATAGCGTCGATTAAAATCTGATTGAGAGCGTCAATAATTTTAGTTTTTTGTGACAATTCGCAAACTTCATCCATGCTAAATTGGGCCGATCCTTCTTTTAATTCAGAGAATTTTCCTGTATCAGATTCTAAAGAATTATTTCGGTCAATAGATTCCGAATCAGTCGGTTTATTATAATATTTAATCAGAGCTTCAGTAATATCTTCATCCGAAGCTATTACCGGGGATATATCCATTTTTGTCGCCGCTTTCAGGTTATCAATAGTCGCTATATCTAAAGGGTCACTCATCGCAACAGTAAGAATAAATTCAACTGAGTCAAGAGGAATAACAGCATAAGCTAAGGCTATTCGTTGAGGGATTATGGATAGAGTTTCTTTTTCAACCTGATAATTTTTTAAATTAATCGGAGGATAAAAAGTGTTTTCACAAAGTTCAATTAAATTGTCGTTGTTTTTAAATTTATCACTCATTTTATATTGTTATTCGGTATATTTCTTCTAATGAAGTCTGGCCGGAAATTAGTTTTAGCAAAGCCTGACGGCGAAGAGTATTCATCCCATTTTTTATGGCTTGAGCCCTTATTGCGGCTTCAGTTTCTTTTGCGATCAGCATTTCTCTAATTTCTGTTGTCATTTCCGCGACTTCAATCAGGGCCTTGCGGCCGAGATATCCGGTGTTATTACATATTTTGCATCCTGTCGGCTCATAGTACTTAAACTGATTAAAAGAATCAATGCTATTTTCCTTAAACAATTTTAATAAGTTTTCGGGATGCGGACTCTCTTTTTTACAATTTTCACATAGCAATCTCAATAAGGCCTGGGCGGCAGTCATTAAACAGGACGAACCAAGCAAAAAAGGTTCAACCCCCATATTTACAAGGCGGACAATTGCGCCAGTTGCCGTTGAGGTATGTACTGTAGAAAGAACAAGATGACCGGTCAAAGAAGCCTTGACCGCGATATCTGCAGTTTCAAAATCACGAATTTCACCAAGCATAATGATGTCAGGGTCCTGACGCAAAGCAGACCTAAGAACCGAAGCAAAGGTAAAACCAATCTCTTCATGAACGGCAACTTGGTTAATACCCTCCAATTGAAATTCTATTGGATCTTCAACAGTTATAATGTTAACATTAACCGAATCGATATGGTTAAGCGATGAATATAGAGTGGTTGTTTTACCCGATCCCGTAGGGCCACAGACTAAAATCATACCATAGGGCTTGTTCAGATTGCGCTTTAAAACAGTGAGAGCATTCTCATCTAAGTCAAGATGGTTTAAATCGAGGCGGATCCGGTTTTTGTCCAAGATTCGAATTACTACTCTTTCGCCTATCGTGGTCGGCAATACTGAAACCCGAAAATCGATAGGATTACCATCAATTTCCATTTTAAATCGGCCATCCTGAGGAAAACGGTGCTCGGCGATATCGAGATTAGATATTATTTTAAAACAACTAACAATTTGAGTGGATTGCTGTAAGGGATAAGTTTTTATACGGCAAAGCATGCTGTCAATCCGATAACGGATATGTAAGCCATCTTCCATCGGTTCAATAAATATATCACTGGCCTTTCTTTTGACGGCATCAATTACAATATCGCTGATAGCTTTTTGAGCCGAAGACTCATTTTTTAGAGACTCGATGTCGAAGTTGTTTTTTTTAGGGTCTTGTTCCATATTATTTACTCGTAGCACTTTAGGATAAAAGATTCAAGCTGTTCCCGTTTAGCGGCAAAAACTTTTATTTTAAGCCCGCTGACGGCTTCAGCCTGGATTATAGCCTTTTCGTTAAAGGGGTTATCGGTTGCTACTGTTAAAAAGTTATTGAAACGATCCAGAGGCACTAGACGATAATTATTCGCCAATTCCTTAGGGATTTTTTCTAGAATTTCAGGACTGACTTTACAGCTGTTTAGATTTATAAATGGGTAATTAAACTGCATCGCCCGGGCCAAATTTAAATCATCGTTATTTATAAAACCCAGGCTGATTAGAATCTCTCCTAAAAAAATTGACTGGTCCGATTCTTTTTGTTGATGTAAGGCCTGGTTTAATTGGTCCTGGTCAATTTTTTTAAGACGAATAAAAATTTTCCCTAAAGGAGTAACCGCTCTTCTTTTCATAATTTAAATTACTCAGTCAAACCATTGAGGAGATTCTTCAACCTTTGCCTTAAGATCTGGTCTGTTTCTATTTCCAATATTTTATTTAAACACTGAGGAAAAGCTTTAAGATTTACTTTTTCGATAGCCTCAAGAGTTTTCATTCTTTCAGCGATAGAAGCCTGCCTGTAAAACTGGCTGAAGCAAGAAGAAAAAATTCCTTTACCGGTCTGGACCAATATATCCAAAATATCAGGAAAAAATTCAGATAAGAAAGAAGTGTTGATTATTCTCAGCATCCCTCTTTCGTTCAGCCCGGAAAAAATACCTTTTAACTTATTTAAAATTACAAATTTTTCAAAGGGATCTTTAACTGAAAGAAATCTTTTTTCAAAAAATGCCAAAACTGTCCCGAAAGTTAAGGAAATGAAATCAGAATAATTCTCCGGGTTAGCATCAATTAATTGTTTTAATACCGGTTTACCTAGGTAACCTTCCAAAAGATCTTCGGAAATTTGTGAAATGTTGAAAAGACCCAGCCAATGGGCTGAATCTGATTCAGAAAAAATGTCTTTAATTGACTCAACAGTGAAAAACAGTTGATTTAAAAAAACAATTTTTTCTCCGGTGAATTTATCAATTGTGCCAAGGTTAAGGTCACCGGATATGTCATGAAGCAAAGATATCGTGAATATAATATCTTTTTTGCTTCGATTCTTCTTTAAGTCATTTAGGATAAAATTTAAAGTTTTAAATACTTTAAGTTGTTGAGATTTATCATCATAAACTATTTTAAGACATTGACGGCAAATTTGGGATATTTTTTCAGAGATATGATCCGGAGCTGCAAAAACTTGTTTTTTAAGGGCGTCAAAAATAACAACAAACCTATGGTAATCTTCGGATTCAATTATTTTTATTAAAACCGAAATCAGATTGTCGCTTGATATATCCGAAATATCTTCCTGATCAAACTTCAGGATATCGGATACTTGAGATTCTGTATCAAGGTCTGACCAATTTATTTCTCCAACAATAAACTTTTTAGATTCCCCACTTTTTAACCGCGACGAGACATTTTCAGATAAAAGTTTGCTTATATCTTTATTCGAACTAGTTTGGGTCTCATTCAGTTTTGACATAAGCTTGCGCATTCCCCAAAGAGAAACCCCTGAAGTGAAAGCATCATTAACGATTGTCGATAGTTGTTTGCTATCCAGGGATTTAACAACCGACATCATTACCTCATTTAAGGAATTTGCTTTACGAATGAGGTGAGATTGGACTTTAGCGTCAAAACCGGAAAAAACGTTTAGAATTATTTCCAAAGGGTTAGCCGAGCCCTCAGACGCGAAATTAGTCATTAAAGTGTTCAGTTTGTTCATGCCCTCAGACAAAGAGTTCAGCTTTTCAGCCATAGTTTCGCCTGTATTTTGACCTTGGCTATTGCGCAATAATTCTTGTGATATCTTTTGGGGATTGTTTTTGATAGTGTCTATAAATGAAGATGTGTCCAGTTCTTCCTGTTTTATTTTTCCCAGCAAAAATTCGGATATCATTGTTTCCTGTATTTTATCTTTAACGGCTTGATTCGATGAGCCTTGTTCCCTTTCAGAATAATCAGCTTTTTTTAAAATTATATTATCGAAGCTGTTGTTTTTCATAGAACTATTCTCGCCATAGATTTTATCGATTGCCTCAGAATCAGAAACAAAAACCGACAAAAACTGATTTAGTTCTAAAAGGGTTAGTCCTTTGCTAAAATAGATTGATTTGATATCCCGCTCAATTATAAAATTAAGTATCGCTTCAATATCAACGAAAGGAGCCATTCTATTTGAAATCCTTCGCTTATTAACAATCAATGAGCGCTCGATCTCACTAATTTCTATAGTTTTATAATAAACGAATATTTTGTCTAAATTGTTTTTCAAATTAGACAGGACTTCTTCTCTTATTTTACTGGTTTCAGGATAAAGTTTAAAATCCAAAAATGCGCTTTGCAGCGGTTTAAGAATTTCAGCGATATAAATTAAATGTTCATCTCTCAACTCGTCAATATCAGTAACCGCTGGTTGTTGATTCTTCTTAGCTATAGATTTTAAAAAGGCTAGTATTTCGTCACGGTTTATTATTTCAGAAGCATTCTCAAATATTTTTTTTGAAAGATTGTTGAGATTTTCAATATCTTCAGTTTCACGGAAAAGATTACCAAGCTGAAAGCTCGCTCGGTCAATATGATTTTTATTTATATCGCTTATCGCCTGAGTCGCTTTATTATATATTTGATGCTTGTCTTGGTCCGAGATCTCATCAAATACCGCCGACTGAGTCAGGTTGGTCGGAAAAGAAAAAGTCCCCCCTTCATCACTAAGTATCCCTTGACGTTTTGCCTTTTCGAGAATTTCGATAATTGCTCCCTCTTTTTGAGATTTTACCCGGCTTAAGACTTGAGGGTCAATATCCTTGCCGATAACTGAAGAAGCTAAAAGAGTTTCTTTTAACTCAGGGGTAAGATTTCTTAAGCGGTGGCGGATTACATCATCGAAGGATTTCGGCAATGTCTCAGGGACTAAATCTTTTAACTGCCAATTGTTATTATCAAAATAAATGATCGACTGTTCCAGTAAATGTTTCAGCAGCTCTTCAATGAAAAATGGTTGTCCGTTTGTCCTATCAAATATTATTTTCGCAAAACCTTCGTTTTCGCCTAAGCCGGGAAAGATGGCATCAATCATTAAAATAGTATTTGAAAAACTAAATGGTTTAACTTCGATTTTAATTAACAGCTGATTATTAATAATTTTATTGAAAAACGATTTAATTGAAGGGCTGTTGTAGATTGATTCAGGAAGAGGCTCTAACATAACTATCGCCAGGGTTATTTTTTCTTGGGATAAACTCAGTTCATAAAAAATTTCCAGAGAACGGATATCAGAATACTGAGAATTATCCACGATTAAAAAAAGGCCGGAAAACTTTCGGGACAGTTTTGCAAAAAAAGAGACAAAGGCTTCATGGATTAAATTATCCGATAAGTCGAATCCTGTCTCTTTGATTTGATCCGAAAACAATGAAGGCAAGAAATGATTAAGAGTTTTTATCTCGTTTTCATTTAGGGAAGCAAATAAATCCAAAACCAGGGCATTGTTATGGATGCGCTTTGAATTAATATAATCATCGAGAGTCTTAGCGATAAGATGGTACGGCCGAAGACAATCTTTTTGGTGAGGGTAAAAGGATATAACTTCATTACCTATGGTTTTAGCAAAAAGCTGCGCCTCTTTTGTTAAGCGCGATTTACCCATGCCCGATAGACCAAAGACCAGTGCCCCTGTGGCTGCGGCCTGGCTTTGAACATTGGCTAGAATTTTTTTTAATTCATAAATTTGCGAATCATGATTTATAAACGTCTTACAGGGAAAAGCGTTAAGCCCAACGCGAAGGCTTAACTCACTGACACTGACTTCGTTATAATAGGCAAAATTGTTTTTGTTTCTTGACTTTGCTAAATAAAGAGCTGAGTCAGCGTGGTCAATCAAGGTTTCAATATCGTTTGAGTCATCAGGGAAAAGAGAAAAACCGACGCTTAAGGTCTGTTGTATCATTATCGCTTCTTTAACGGTTATCTTTGAGTTTGAACTGGAATCTAAAATATCTTTCGCTAAAAGCTGAGCTGAATCATAATCTAAACCTTCAGCAACGATAATAAATTCATCTCCGGCGTAACGAATAAAATGAAATTTACCATCAAGCATTTCTTTTATTGCCGTACTAACTATTTTTAGCACTTTATCACCGGCAAGATGACCATAACTATCATTGACCTCTTTGAAGTTATCAAGATCAATCATAAACAGAGCAATTTTCCCTTTTTGTTCTTCCGCTTTGCTTAATGCCTGCGGTAAAAACTGATAAAGAAACGAACGGTTTAGGGCACCGGTCAAATAATCACGATAACTATCATATTGATCCGTTTGTTTTTTAGAGAAATTTTCACTTTCCATTTTTAATTGTATTATTTTTAGTCCGAATCAATAAATAGATAACCTTTAGAGTGTATACTTTTAATATATCCCTTACCAATTTTCCGGCGTAAACTAGATATATGAGCATCAACGGTTCTAGTTGAAGGTACAACCTGATACCCCCAAACCTGACGAAGCAGATCTTCTCTTGATACTGGATTTGGCTTTCGGCAAACTAGAAAACGGAGCAAATTCAATTCAAGATAAGATAATTTTATCGTTTTTTTGTTTTTTGTCACAATATTCTTTACAAAATCAATTTTTATTTTTTTGTTTTCATAAACCGCGATTAAAGCGTTCCTTCTCCGGCGTAAAACAGCGGTTATCCTGGCTTTTAACTCCTGGAAATGAAAAGGTTTGGTTAGATAATCATCAGCTCCGCTTTCCAATCCTCTGATTTTGTCAACTAACTGATCACAAGCCGTAAGAATTATGATTGATATGTCGGAATTTTTTTCTTTTATAAGCCGACAAACATCAAAGCCATCGCCGTCACCAAGCATTAAATCCAGTAAAACAAGATCAGGCTTTTTTGAATCGGCGATTTCTAACCCCGCTTTAGCTGTGGTGCTGATTAAAACATCATATTCCAGAGACAATTCGTCTTTGAGAGGAAGAAGAATCGCTTCTTCATTCTCAATGATAAGTATTTTATAGTTCATTAAGCTTTTCTTGCTAAAGATATTTTTACGGCCAACCCTTTAGGCTGACGGTTTGTTATTTCAATCCCCCCCCCCTGATGAGCTTCAACTATGCTTTTGACAATCGAAAGACCAAGGCCTGTTCCTTGAGCTTTAGAATAAAACTTTTTAAAGACCTGCTTTGTTTCTTCTTCAGCTATTCCCGGGCCATCATCGCTAATCACCAAAAAAATGTTGTCTTTATTATAGGTAAGGCGAACGTAGACTATCCCTTTTTTTGGTGAAAATCTTAAAGCATTATCTAACAAATTGATTAAAACTCTTGTCATTGCATTTTTGTCCAGCAAGGTTTCAGGGAAATTTTCTTGAAAAACCGGCTCAATACGGCAATCTGGGCGAATTGTTGATAGAAAATGGTCAGTCAGAACTTTTTCTGTTAAACTTTTAAGCGAAACTTTTTCAAAATTTAAATTTTCGCGGTTAGTGCTTTCAATTTTATTTAAAGCTAAAAGGTTTGCGATTAAAGCAGTTAATCGGCAGCTTTGCTTAAAAATAAGTTTCTGATACTCTTTTCTCTTGAGAGAATCTAATTCCGAATCAGACAGATTAATAAGTCGTTCGCTTAAAAGTCCAATTGAAGCTACGGGAGTCTTTAGTTCATGAGATACGGTAGAAACAAAGTCAGTTTTAAGCCTGGCAATTTCAAGTTGGCGCTGACTATTACGCTGGCTCAAAAAACTACCGATAATCAGAATCATAAACATCGAAAAGATTAAAGTAGAAAAGGATAGAATGCTTATTTTAGCGAATTCGCTGAATTGATTAAGGGCTGAGGCCGAAACCTGGTTATTGTTTTTTATAAAGCCGGTAATAAAGTCATATTGACTGATCAAAGTCAATAAAGATAGTATACTCACCAGAACGCTGACAATAATCGTTAAAGAAATATAAAAATCAATTCTATCCGATTCTGCGTTTTTTAACATTACCTATTTACCTGGCCTCTAAAGGATAATAGTTAATAAATATTACAGATAATTTAGCATAAGCGCTCTAGCTTGTAAAGGAATTAACCCTTCATTATCTAAAAGGCCAAGGCTATAAGCCGTCGGCTTTGGCCGAAAACGGCGAATCGATTTCAATTTTATTGTTTTTTGTTTTTCAAAAAAAACTATTCAGACTATTTCTACTTATTCCTTTAGATTGTAAAAAAATGTAAAAAAAGGTTTTATTCCCTTGTAAACAAAGCATATTTAAGCGATACTTAAAGTGAGGTGAAAGATTGATGGAAACAAAAAAAGATACCGGTCTTAACCGAAGGATTGCCGTAAGGGTAAAATGTGACCTTTTGGGCGTTTGCATCTTAAGCAATAACCTGGTTTACAATATTCGATGCTTTGATATCAGTGTTGATGGCTTAGGCTTTTCGATACCGATACCTCTATCTTACGGAAGCCATGTTTTTATCGAGATAATAAGCCTTAATTTAGGAAAGCTCTTGTTTAGAGGTCGTGTCCGCTGGTGTAAAAAAATTGATAATCAATGGCGGTGTGGGATTTATTTTGATAATCCTCTCACCTACAATCCCCATAAGATAGCCGCTAATCAAAAAAAAATCACCCTTGAGCAGGGACTCTCGATTTATCTTGAAAAGTTTCACTACGCCATTAAACAGTTTAAAAATTCTGTTTTTCCCAGGAATGGGAAAAACAGAGAAACGCGGGACTAAATAACTATGGTATCAATCTTTAAAAAAAAGAAAAAAGCGGTAATCCTGGTAACTTGTTTTTATGCTATAATTGTTCTGCTCGGCTTAAGTATGGTTTCCTTTCTGCGGGTTTCCAATGAAGGGATATCTTCCAGCCGAGATTCTGATTCGCTGCGAGCCTTTTATGCTGCTGAAAGCGGTATATCTTATGCCGCTACTGAAATAACTCGAAGCAGTTACCAATGGTATACTCATCGCGATAAAAATACTCCTCTGACATCTCAGCAAACCGTAACTGATACAATAAACTCAATTCAGCTGGATTACCCGATCCCCGTGACTTTACCGGGAGCGATGATCGATTCTGATAGCGGCTGTTACACTGTTAGCGGAAAGAACTTCAAAGTAAAAAGCTACCCGGAAATAATTGATGGTTTTTATAGCGGTACAATCGTCCTTATCTCTCAAGGAGAATACAATAACGTCAAGCGCACAACTGAATATCGGGTAGGCAAAGAATCGGCATATCAGTACCTGATGTTTATGCCGCAGGATTATACAATTGGAAGTTTGACCTTTAATGGAAGAAACGCCGGGGGGATACATGTAAACGGTAATATCTATTTGACCGGCAACCAATACTTTAATTATTTAACGACAATAACTTCAGCCGGATACATGCTTCGCCTCCAGCGATATCAATATGGTGATTATCACGGCAATTACAATTATCCATCCAGTCCGACTAGTCCGGCTCAGCTATCTTATCACTGGTACCCCTCTAATACCAGCCGCTTTTATACTGGCACAACGACTTTTACAACCGGCGATACAAATTCGCCAGAAAGCGCCACTTTAAACTACTATTTAAGTCAAACCGAATATCCCGGAGCGTCTTGGGATTATGATAAGTACTCCGGTTCAGGAGCTGACACTTCGCCGGCTCAATATATCGTTGACGATACCGACCTTAAAAACCTTGCCCTTTATGAAATGGGTAACGGTCCCGGTAGCGTCAGCATGTTAAGCAGTGACAGCAATCAAAAGATAAATGTTAAATATACCGATCATTCTCCGGCTGAAGGAGCTTTAACGGAAGCCGACGCTTTTTATATCGCCTCACTTGCTGAAAAAGAAGGTAAACCGGTAGACTGGACTTCTTTTTGGCAGGACTGGCGAAATAACCATAAAAACGACTACCAACAATATCACCACGATGGAACTCTAACTGGCGGTGAAGATTGGCAACGGCGTTTTTTTTGGTCAGCTTATAACTGGGGTGACGCTTATGGCGGCAACGGCATTCCTGACGGAGTAAACCGCGAATGGTGGCAAGACTTAAGCTATGGCGATGACCGGGCCGAATTTGTCAACGACTTGACTCCGGCAAAAGTCGAGAGTACTTATACCGGAGAAGGCCTTGACCTTTATTACTTCAATACTGAAAAACAAGCCCCAGCCTGGGATGCTTGGTTAGAAGATAACGGGCTGGACCAGATCGGTCTTAACAAAACTTTGGTTCAAGACAAAACCCAAGACGGCAAATACCTCGACCCTACCGCCCTTTTAGGCAAACATGCCGACTTTGATAATGTAAAGAAAAAAGCTCTAAACGGCGGCATTTATATTGGCCGGGTAGAAACTGCCGCCTATGCCGCCTGGTACAACGAATATCTAAACCTTTTTAACCAATTTATCGCCGCACTTAATGATGGAAGTAATATCGGTTTAATTATGAATTTATTCAGTCAACTAATGTTTTGTTATTCTCAACAACCGAACGAACAATACGAACTGTTAAATCCCGTTCCCGAGTGTACTGAAGAAAAATACTTCTTTAATCCCGCCCAGCCAGTCGTCATTGACGGCCAATACAAAAAAACCAACGTACTTGAAATTGATGTTAACGCGATAAATGCTCGAATAGCTTCCGATAAAGATACCGGCGGACCTTTAGCTGAATTTAACGGCGTTATTTATGTTGATTTAAACGACTACAACTGGTCACAAAATTCTTTAAACGAAAATGCCGATTCGGTTATGCTTATCAATGGTGAACGTCTTCCTGAAGGCGGATTAAGTCTTGCTACGCCAAACAACATTTACCTAAAGGGCAATTACAACCTTGACCCGGACGGTTTTTTAGAAAAAAACCGTTCTGCCGACGATCCGGCAGTTATCGCTAGAGTAATATCTGAAAAAGAACATATCAATGAAAGCGCCGATTTGAAATGGCAGCCGGCAGAGCTAATAACCAAAAGAATGGTATACACCCTTTCTGACGATTTCAACGAACCGTCTTATATGCCAATGTGCTACGGTAGGGCCCAACAATATTACGACGAATATTACGGCCGTCTTGCTGGTCAAGACTATGTTCAAGGACACCCTTATTACCCCAGCGACAGCTGGGCGCCGGATGTCGCGGCAACTAGATCGATAAAACCTAGAGTAGAACAGTTTTTTCAAGACTTTTATGAGGGTCCTGTGCCTTCAGATTGGGACGCCAGCTGGATTTCAACAAATTGGCCGACAAACCATGTTTGGCCGTTAGGCGATATAAATGATGACGGAAAAATGGATTACCTTCGCGCCAATGATTTAATCAACGATGTCCAGGGCCATATAGAATCAGCCTACGACAGTAAATACTCTTTTGCTGCTATTCATGGTTCAGAAGGCAACAACAATCCCGACACTCCCTCTCAGCTTAACTTTGTAACCGATAAATATATCTATAACTCAGCAATAATCACTCCCTACGATTTTAGAGGCAGTTCAATGGAATATTGGTATGATGGAAAAAAAATAATAAACGGCGCTTTCATCCAATTACCCGACAACTCAAGTTACAAGTTGCCGGTAACTGGTTCTCCGACTTATGGTCGATCAAGAACGCCATCTCAAAACACTTATAATTATGAAAGCCGGTTCGGGAGAGGTTCAAAACCATCAGACCGGCCATCGATTGGCTTAACTTTTGGCGAAGAAGCCTCCTGGCGGGAAATACAGAACGATTTTTTTTAAGGACAATATGAACAAAAACAAAAGAAAACAAGCTTTCACTTTAATGGAAACTTTAGTTGCTACGTTAATAATGGCAACAGTTTTAGGATCTATGGCTTTCAGTCTCAGTCACTTCACTCGTACTATAACCGATTCCGCCAGTCAGGATAAAGCGATCAGTGCCGCCAGGAAAAAAATAGAAGAAATATTAAATCATCCGGTAGAACAAATAATGAACACCTATAACGGACAAACCTTTAACGTTACCGGTTTAACTCCTGACCCGGCAGGAAAAGTAACGATTAATGAGATTGCTTTTGAAGAACTTTACGATCTAAATGTTACCGTTTCCTGGAATGAAAGGGGTAATCCGGCAACTCAGACAATTGAAACATCAATCGCTAATTATTGAAAGATGAATTACTCAAAAAAAACAAAATCAGCTGTCACCTTAATGGAATTTCTGATTGCAATGGGTATATCAACCTTAATCTTCAGCGCCAGCCTAACTTTAATGTTAAGCGGCCGGGTGTCGGTGTTTAGAAACGAAGAGCTTATCCACTCTCAGGAGCAGGCCCGGGCGGCAATGGCAACAATAACCAATGAGCTTCGCCTTTCTAGTCCTTTCCGGGTTTTTATCGCTGATAATTACAGCCGAAGCAGTCCCAATAATAACGGCAACACCATCAATTTTCAAATACCGATGGGCAGCTATAATCAAAGTTTGAATTTAACTTCAAGTCTTTCCATAAAATGGGGTACCAACTCTCAAGACGGACATTTGATTGCCTATTTCGTTGATGAAGCCCAGCTGATCAGAAGCGAATTCTTTCAGGCTGACGGATCAGACGCTGTTCGTTCAGTAATCTGCCCGCATATCGAATCAATAACCTTTTCCCGCCAGCACTCCACCGCCGAAACAATAAATATTTCAATAACCGCCAACGGCGGCAATAATTCCGGCGAACAGTTCACGTTAGAATCAGAAGTCCGAACCAGGAATTAAGCTTACCTTTTTTTCTGGCAAAAAAAACCAAAAAAACTGTTGACAGCTTAACTATATCTTGGTATTATTTTGTTAGGTTGACATGTATTAACTATACCAAACCATAGCAAAAATGAGTCAAGAAAAATTTTATAACACAAAAGAAGTACTAAAAAAAACTAAGATTTCCCGGAACACTCTTTTCCTTTGGTTAAAAAAAGGGAAAATTTCAGAAGTCCTTCGGGACCGTAACGGATATCGCCTTTTTAGTGAACGGGATATTATCTCAATTAATAACTATAAAAATAAAAAGTTTTTCCCGGTTAAGAAAAAGGGACATAGTTGAAAACTGAAAACTGAAAACTGAAAAAATGAATATTAACTTAATTATTGGCGAAGATTTGTCCAAAAGAGACAGGCGTAAAACTGTAATAAAAAATTGTTTAATAGCGGTATTTTTTTTCAGCATATTAATCTTTGCTACCAACCTCTATTGCGATATTACTATCAAGGTCAAAAAGGATAAGTTTAAAGGTATGGAAGCCCGCTACCGTAAGAACCGTGACCTCGTCCGTGAGGTCGCCCAGCTAAAAGAAGAAATTGACCGGATAAAAGCAGAGACAACCCTCATCGAAACCTCACTTTATAAAAATTTTCTTTGGTCAGAAAAAATTTTAAATTTATCCAAAATGATTCCCGACCAAATATGGCTGAGTTTAATTAAAGTAACGCCTAAAGGCGATATGGTTTTGCGCGGCTACTTCCTTCCCCCGGAAGCTAAAGATATGACCTTAACTATCTTAAACGACTTTATAAAAAAACTTCAGGAGAACAGTGAATTTGTAAATGACTTTTCGGAAGTCTCTCTGGGAAACGTCCGCTCTGTATCTTTAAAAGGGCGAAATATCTTTGAGTTCACGATAACGATGGTTACGGGAGAAAAAACATGGCAATAGACATTGAGAACTTTAATCCCAAACAAATAGACAACAACCTTCTGGTAAACTTCTCAATTATCGGCGGGTCGGTTCTTTTAGTCAGTATTCTGTTTTTTCTGTTTGTTATACCAAAATTTCCCGAGCTCAATGAACTTAAAAAAGGTGTCGACGTTTATTGCCGCGACACCGAAGAAGAAACTAAAATATTTCAAAACGAAAAGCAAACCCTTGAGCAGGAAAAAAATATCGAACTAAAAAAAATGAATTCAGCAAAATCCAAGCTTTTAGTTAAAAAAGATATCTCAATCATCCTTGATAATGTCATTGAGATTGCAAAGCAAAGGAACATAAACATCTTGTCGGTTGAACCTTTAACCCGCCAGGAAATTAATATCGGTGCTGACAAAACCCGGTTGTCAATTAAAGAACTATCGGTATCTTTGGAAGTTGAATCTCAATTCTCAGATTTTTTAGGTTTTCTTTGGGAAACCGAACATAACGGACGTACCTTTAGAATAAAAGAACTTTCGATATCAAAAAATAAAAGCGAAGGGCCATCTTATAGTGAAAAAATAATTTTGAGCGTTTATGAATTGTTGAAAGAAGACTAAAAAATGTTGAAACAAAAATTAAAAATTACTTTTTTTTCTCTAACAGCATCGCTGATGTTAATCTTAAATGCTTATAGCCAGCAGCCTATTCATTTTGAACCGAAGGATTTAAGGGATCCGCTTCAATCACCCCCGGGATTTGACAAAATGACCAATGCCGAGCAGGAACGGGAATTGTCTAAGATACTTTCTGACTTGAGAATCATGGGAATAATTCATTCACCAAATGAAAAATATGTTATAATAAATGATACAATAGTGAAAGAAAAAGATTCATGGCGGGGAGTTGTCGTTGAATCGATAAACAAAGATAACATAGTTATATTTTTCCAGGGGGCGAGAAAAAACGTCCCCTATCTAAAAGAATCCTTATGAAAAAAATAAGCTGCTTCCTTTTTATAATTCTTTTTATCTTAACTTCTAGAGTTTTTTCCCAAGATGATTTTTTTCAGCAGACAATCAAAAATTTAGCTGAACCCTTATCTGAAATTTTAGAACAAAATCCTGTTGTCAATCACCAGCCTGAGAGTTTATCTCCTTCAGACCATATTGAATATCAGCAGACTGAATCGCTGTTGTCTCCAAACTCAAAACAAAATTCGACGACTGAGCAAATATCCGTGGCTACGGAAGAAGATAAGGTTTATCTTGATTTTCGCGACGCTGATATTCGCGAGGTTTCCCGTGTCCTTTCTAAAATTTCCGGTAAAAGCATCTTAGTCAGCGAAGATGTTCAAGCGAAAGTTACTCTCAACATTGAAGGTGTTACCTGGAAAAGAGCCTTAGAGCTTATCCTTCGGGCTAATAGCCTATCTCAGATTGAAAAAGATGATTTTATAATTATTGTTACTTACAAAAAAATACAGGAAGAAAGAAATTTAATCGGTCTTAAAACTGAGATTATAACTCTAAATTTCGTAAATATCGCTGATGCCAAAAACTATTTAAGGGCGGTTATGACTCAACGAGGGACAATTGATGGTGACCAGCGAACAAATAGTTTAATCGTTACCGATACCCCGGAAGTAATAGAAAATATTGACCGAATTGTCAAAAAACTTGACGTTAGAACTCCACAGGTATTGATTGAAGTTTTAATGGTCGATAAAAAATGCGTCACTGACTTCGATTTTGGCATTGACTGGTCAATCGCCGATAAAAACGCCGGAACCTATGGTAACGATGGCACCTCCGAGGCCAACCTTATCCGGAATTTAGCTCAAGACTTGGACGTTTCGGGAAGTGTTGCCGCAAGTTTATCTTACGGTAAAACGGTATTCAGCCATTACTGGCTTAAAGGTCTGCTTGAAGTCTGGCAGGAAGACAAGCTGGTTAATATAATTGCCAACCCGAAAATTCTAACTCTCGACAATATTACAGCAAAAATCGATATCGCCGAACAAGTTCCCTATACTCAGACCACAAGTGATACCACTGGCGAATCTTCAAGTACTCAGTTTAAAGACATCGGAGTAGCGGTAGATGTTAAACCGCATATAACAAATGACGGACATGTCATAATGGAAATCAGCACTGAACAAAGTTTCTTGGCTGGATATGTTGGCGACACCAATGAACCTCAGATTGATTCTCGTAAATCAAACACAACAATGATGGTTCGTGATAACGAAACTATTGTAATCGGCGGATTAAGGACAAAAGATAAAACAATAACTATTGATAAAATTCCCTTATTGGGAGATATTCCTCTTCTTGGCCGGCTTTTTACTCGTACCGGTAAATCCGATACTATGCGGGAGCTTCTAATCTTTGTTACCCCAATGATTGTCAAAGACAGTCAAAATCCTTACTATAACAAGCAGCAAATAAAAGAAAAAAACCTAAAACAAGAAAAATACGAAAAACAGTTTGAACGCACTGCCCGAGGCCAATTACCCGGTCCAGACTTTAATCTTGAAAATCATATCAAGACCAGCATTATAACGAGGAATAAAGCTGAAAATAAAAGAGCGGTACAAACAAAGTTAAATCAAGAGAGAACTAAACCCGATCCTGATTCAGAAAAAGAAGTTCCTGTCTCAACCCGGAAGAATCAAATTAAAAATTTACCAAATTTCAGTGATTTGGAGATACTACCCCTTAAAAGACCAGATGAAACATTTTAAAAGAATTTCATTTTGTTTGGTTATGATTATCATGACTCTGTTTAGCAGGGATTTATTCGCTCAGCAATCAGACTATTCAGAAAAAGAAAAGTTTGCCTACAATTATTCACAACAAGGTAAAATAAAGGAAGCTTTATCAGAATATCAGCAAATTTTAGATAATCAGCCCAATGATAAAAAGGCAAAATATAATATGGCCGTACTGTTAGTTAAACTTGGAAAATACGAAAAAGCGGCAGAACACTTTTCTGAGCTCGTTAACGAAAGCCCGGACTTAAAAAGGGATTGCCTGTATAATTTAGTAATTATTTACGGAAAATATCTGAATAATCAGGAAAAAGCCGGCAATTACTATAACCAGCTAAACCGATAAAAGATGTTTCATTCAAAAACAAAAAACCGTTCTATTGGCCTTGATATCGGAAGTTTTTCCCTAAAGCTTGTTGAAATTGATAAAAAGAATACCGGATTTGAACTTTTAAACTGCAGCTTATCAACCATCGATCCAAGCACTGAGCCCTTAAAAATACCTTTAAAAAAATTTCACAGCGATTCTTCAGCGACAATAGATATGATTAAAACAGCGGTTTCAGGCAAAGAGATTGTTACCCGTTATGAAGAGTTTCCTTTAATGAGCAAGTCAGCCCTGATCCATTCTTTGAAATTTGATTACGAAAAGTACATTCCTTACCCCCTCAAAGAAGCGGTGATTGACATAGAAATCCTCAATAAGACCCCGCAAGGAAAGATGAACGTTCTTATAGTTTCAGCACCTAAAAATAACATTCAAGAAAAAATCGAGCTATTAAAAAGAAACTCACTTAAGCCCTATGCTATTACGCTGGATTGTATGGCCTTATACAATGCCTTCAGCTTCAGTCCTTTCATTTTGGCCAACAGATCATTTGTCTTAATCAACATTGGTTCAAGCTATACGAATGTTGTCATAATCAAAAACGGAAACCTGATATTTTCCAGAGATATCAACATTGCCGGAAATGATTTTACCCAAACTATAGCCGATAAAAATAACATATCCTTAGATGCCGCTGAAAAGACTAAAATCAACTGGAGCGACCCTTCTTTGTCAGAGACTTTATCGATCGATTTTAATTCTTTGATAAGCGAGATTGAGCTTTCGATAGCCTTTTCTAAAAAAAATCATGATTTAAGCGACTTAGAATCGATTTACCTCAGCGGTGGAAGCTCTCGGCTAACAGCCTTACTAGTATCGATAGCTGAAGCTTTAAGTCTTAAAACTGAGCTTTGGAATCCGTTCATAAAGCTTAAAAAAAATAAAAAGTTTGACCTCCTGGAACAATACTATCCTGAGCTTATTATAGCTTTAGGAATAGCTTTATCTTAAAAAATGATTGAACGGCGTAAATTTAAAAGGATACCTTCCTCTACTGAAATAACATATAAACAATTAGAAAAAACAAAAAGCGCGAAGTTTTTAACAAAAAATATCAGCAAAACCGGTGCTCGTTTTTACGTTCATGAGTCTTTAGCGGTAGGAAGCTTTATCTGGGTCAAAATAAAGCTGCTAAAAACATTTTTTGCATTTGAAGCAATTGGTATTATCCGTTGGCTGGAAAAGAGCAACGCTGAAAACCGTTACGAAATCGGGATTGAATTTGTAGATATCAGCCAAGAAACACAGCAACAAATAGCTCACTACATCCGCCAGGAAACATCATAACCTAGATTCCACTGGTTCAAATTCTTCAAGAATCATTTTTTTATTTTGTGAATCTATTTTAACAAGGAAATTTTTCAAGAAGCTCATTCCCAACAGACCGATCGTTTGATCATCTCCTGATTCAAGAACTGCGGCTTCAACATTTTTAGCTGTAATATCACCAATGGCAATTGTTTCTAAAACAACCAAATAGGCCTTTACTTTTTTGCCGTCAGCTAAAGTCACTACTATTTCAGAAGACGTTTTTACCGGTTTAAGGTCAAGGATTTTTGCCAAGGATTTAGGCAATAAAACGATACTCGCGCCGGTATCAACTATAAACTTTGCCTTAACGGTTCCGTTTAAAAGAGCATCAATCTCAATACTATTTGAGAAATCATCGTAGTCAACTGAATGACGGCTGAAATCCTTGGAAAGCAGGGAAACTCTTGAGTCAATCACCGCTAAAAACTTCTTTTCATGATCAGTTAAATCGAGTTGACTGTAACTATCTTTCTCGAATTTAGACCGGAATAACGCTTGAGAGTTAAGGTAATTAAAGATCGTTTTTCCTTTTTTATCTTTTTCTGCAAAAAGGATAGTTATTTTGTTAGCGTGAGATTTAACACTCGCCTGAAGAGCATTAAACTTTTTTACCAGAAGATTATATTCGCCTGTATTTGCCTGCGGATTAAGAGTAATAAGTTTTTCGTTTAAATTGTCCAGTTCCGCGGTTATCCTTATAGCCGAATCTTTTTCTCGATTAATAACCACAGATAAAGATGATAAATCTTCTCGGGCTTTAAG
>JAQTSA010000140.1 GCA_028711575.1 Candidatus Omnitrophota bacterium
AACCGTCTCACTTGTTTAAGAATAGTTATTTCTTTTTTTTGTATTGCCTGCGTACTGCAAAATACTCTTTTATCGTTATCAGCGGCTTTTGCTCTTTTCATTGTTGCTTCGATAACTGATTTCTTAGACGGCTATTACGCCCGAAAACTTAATCTTATATCTGATTTAGGTAAAATACTAGACCCAATCGCGGATAAGATTTTAGTCATTGGCGTGTTTATCGCTTTTACTCAACTAGGTGTTGTTAGTGTCTGGATTGTCGTGGGAATAATGTTACGCGAATTTATCGTTACTGGCCTTCGCTTTTATGGCTTAAGTAAGGGAGTTGTCTTAGAAGCTAAAATGTGGGGTAAACACAAAACAGTTTCTCAGATCGCCGGGATAATTCTAATATTTATTGTTCTTATATTTATCAATCTTTATCCTGATAGTCAAACCGGTTTGTTTTTTCGAAACCAGATTATAACTTTAGTTATGATTTATATCTTAACGATAACCCTTTTTAGCGGCATCTATTATTTCTGGGTTAACCGAAAAGTTATTAGCACATTCTAAATTAGCGGATAGCTCATGGTGAACACAGATGATCACCGAAGCCGCGCCTTTGGCTTGGCAGCAGATGATCGCAGATATATGACATTTAGGAAATAGCCTTTTTGAGAAGAGTCAAACGGTTGTCAAACAATAGTCAAACCGCTTGTTCTTCGAACATCGCTGTCAAACAGTGGTCAAACATTGTGTGTCGGGTCTCGGGTTCAGGGTGAAGGGGTAAGTAGATTGTCAAACAATAGTCAAACCGCTTGTTCTTCGAACATCGCTGTCAAACAGTGGTCAAACGTTGCCAGAGGAAGGGCTAAATAGAGATATGCGGAAAATTAGATACGAAAAAAACAATTGTTTGACGCTCGCCGTGAGGCGAGCAGTATGACACGCGTACTCGTGTGTTTGACACGAACGGAGTGAGTATTTGACGGTGCCGTAGGCACCTTAACAAGCGCCGACAGGCGCGAAATCAGTGATCATCTGCTTCCCGCGTTAGCGGGACTCTGTGATCATCAGCGAACAGCGCCGACAGGCGCGCATTTGTATAAAAGGAGGAAACAAACATGAAAAAAAAATTATCGATTGAAGAAAAGTCGTCGCTTTGGTTGGCAACTTTGTTTGGTGTTGGCTACGTTCCTTTTATGCCGGGAACTGTAGCTTGTGTTGCGGCTTTACCGATATATATCTTTGTTCATAACCAGTTAGCTTACCTTATCATAACCGCGGTAACTGTCGTTCTGTCTTACGCGATATGCACTAAAGCTGAAGAAATCCTTCAAGAAAAGGACAGTAAAAAAATTGTTATCGACGACTTCGCCGGTATGCTTATAACCTTTGCTTTTGTGCCTTATAACATTCGTTATCTGGTTATCGGATTTTTCTTGTTCAGAATGATGGACGTTTTAAAGGTCCCTCCGGCAAACAAAATAGAAAAATGTCACGGCGCCAAAGGTATCGTTGGCGATGACGTTGTCGCCGGGATTTATGCGGTAGTAATGTTACACATCGTTCGTTTGTTTACTTAAACGTTTAAAAAGAAACCTTGAAAAGCTCATCGTATATCGGCCCGTTTTTAGTAAGGGCGCTTTTGTAGAGCGACACCGAATCGACAATTAAACTCGCCGAAAGGTTTGTTCGCTCAGCGTGTCGCTTTACCTTTTCAATATTTTTTTTGCTTTTTACCCTGGCTAAAGTAATATGCGCTTTGAACTGGTTTTCTTTTTTAACTCCAACACCTGCAAGGCTATTTTCCAGGCATTCATAAATATTTCTTAAATAAATTTCATTATCAGTCGAGACAAAAATAACCCAAGGCTGATCCCAGTTAGGAAAGACTCCTATCTTTTTAAGGTTAACTGTTTCGCGGGAAACCTTTTTGTTAAGGCTGGCGAGCGCGTTCTTTACTTTTTCTATCTCTTTATATCGCAATTCGCCAAAAAACTTAAGCGTTATGTGAAGATTTTCCGGCTTAACCCATCGAGCTTCAATATCCTGTTTTTTAAGGCTATCAATTATGCCGGCTAAGTATTTTTTAGTTTTTTTATCTAATCCCACGGCGATAAAGGCGCGCATATTATTTAAGAAATTATTTTGTTTATTAACTCGGCTAAAACCAGGCAGGATTTTTTTCTTATTTTGTCTCTTGACCCAACAAGGTTTAACTTTTTGGTATAACTTTTATTTTTATAAGTCAGGCAAATATACACCAGGCCAATTTTTTTTTCTAAACCGCCCGGCCCGGCAAACCCGACGATGCTTGCGCCAACGCTAGTTTTGAGTTTTTTTTGTACACTTTTGGCTAATTGTTTGGCGACTTCGGCCGATACGCCTTGGCTTTTATCTAAAAGCTTTTTTGGAAGATTAAGAAAAATGTTTTTTGATTCTAAAGAATAAACAACCACGCTTCCTTTAAAAACTTTTGAGCTTCCCGGCACTTTTGTTATCGCGTACGACAAATACC
Organism: Candidatus Omnitrophota bacterium; assembly: GCA_028711575.1. Taxonomy (GTDB): domain Bacteria; phylum Omnitrophota; class Gorgyraeia; order Duberdicusellales; family 4484-171; genus JAQTSA01. The sequence continues at coordinate 2,504 of JAQTSA010000140.1, forward strand.
CGCCGCTGCAGGATTCAGCTAAAGAAAGAGTCAGATTTTTGGCTTTTAGAGACGTGACCAGCTTTTTAACGTTTTTCATAACCGTATTGTAACAGAAAACAGGGATTATTGTAAAGTGCCTGGATTTTTCAAAACTTTAAAAAATATAAGTTATAAGTTATAAGTTATAAATTATAAATTATCTATCTGGTTTCACTTGACTCTGTAAGTCATTTATGGAAAAATACTTACGGGCGAAACGAACCTTTTTGTACTGCATCGATTAGCCGGTTCTTTAACTAAACGATTTTTAAAATATTGTGAGGTAAACATGGGCAAGGATAAACTGCTAGGGGTTATTTCTAAAGATGTTGTAACTGTTGATGAGACAGTTAGCGCTTACGACGTTGCTTGTCTGATGCGCGATAAAGATATCGGAATAATTGTAGTTGTTACAGACGGTAAAGTCGTTGGGGTTGTAAGTGAACGTGACATCGCGCGGCGGGTTGTTGCTGCTAACCGGCCGGGCAGCGCCAATGTCAGCGAGTTTATGACCACTGATGTTTTATCAGTTGACTTTAAAGAAGGGTTAAACAAGATTTACCAAACATTATTAAACATCAAGTTTCGGCATTTATTGATAAAAGACGGCGAAAAACTAGTAGGAATAACCTCGCGCCGGGATTTGCTTGACGTATTAGCTCTTAAAAAGTAAAAAATAGGGTATAGGGACAGTTAGCTCATAGCTCATAGCTGATAGCTCGTAGGAAGAGTCAAACGATAGTCAAACCGCCCGTTCTTCGAACGAGGCTGTCAAACAATGGTCAAACGTTGTTTTGAATAGTCAAACGGTTGTCAAACAGTGGTCAAACCGTCCTCCTCGGCAGAGTTGCTTTTGCCTTCGGAGAGACTGTCAAACATTGTTGGAGAATCGAAACGATTGTTTGACGGCACGATAGTGCCAGTTTGACGTGAGCAAAGCGAACGTTTGACACGAACGCAGTGAGTATTTGACGGCTTAGTCGTAGACAAGCCAGTGTGACAATTGTTTGACGCTCGCCGAGAGGCGAGCAGTTTGACGGTCTCGTCTCGCCAAAGGCGGACGGACCAGTTTGACGTGAACGCAGTGAACGTTTGACAATAAGCTACGAGCTACGAAACCGATAAACGTTTTACGGTACTATTAGGAAATAGCCTTGATAGGGAAGGAATCAAAAGATTGGTATATGATTGTATTTGAGTTCAAACAGGTGATTATACCAAAGAAAAAATATAATCAGTGATCATCTGCTTCCCGCGGTAGCGGGACTCAGTGATCATCAGTGTATAGCCGAAGGCAAAAAGTATGTTCCAATCTACCGGCGAAGTAACTATTAACGCGGTTAAGGAGATCAAAGGGGTCTTTTCGATTCTTCGAGGGGTTCTTTATTGGATATTTATCGGCCCGTTCAAAAAAAAACCGGTACGACTAAAAAATGTTTTTTCTCAACTTGAGTTTTCCGGTAACCAATCGATACTGATCGTTTTTTTTGTTACTATTTTTACCGGAATAGTCCTTGCCATGCAAACCGCTTACCAATTAGAAAAAATGGGCGCTTTGATATACGTTGGTTCTTTGGTCGCGGTATCACTTTGCCGGGAACTAAGCCCGGTACTAACGGCGTTAGTGGTAGCTGGCCGGGTAGGTTCATCAATCGCCGCTGAAATCGGAACGATGAAAGTCACCGAACAAATTGAAGCTTTAGAAACAATGGCGATTAACCCGGTTCGTTTCTTAGCCGCGCCGCGCTTTATCGCTTTATCGATTATGCTTCCTTGTTTAACAGTGTTAGGCAACCTTTCCGGCATCTTAGGCGGGTTTCTCGTTGGCGTAATGAGCCTAAAAATAAACCCTTACCTGTACATGCAGATGAGCTACAAAAACCTTATGTTTAAGGACGTTTACACCGGACTTATCAAATCGATCGTTTTTGGAATGGTTATCGCTTTAGTCGCTTGTTTAGAGGGCCTTACCGCCCGCGGCGGAGCAAGCGGCGTTGGCCGAGCGACGACGCGCTCGGTTGTAATAAGTTTCATTATGATAATTTTATTTGATTGCGCCCTAACGGCAGTATTTTTCTTTAACAAACTGTGATTAGTTCATAGTAACACAGATGATCACAGATATGTGATATTTAGGAAATAGCCTTGATAGGAAAGAAAAGAAGCTCATAGCTGATAGCTCATAGCTCATGGGGAAGTGTATAATCTTCAAGTGGTGTTTACAGTTCTTTGAAAATAAAAAGGTCATTTGCCAGACCAACTAGTTGCCGTAAAATAGTGTTTGCAACAACACAACGACAAAAAAGGAGGTGGCGAAATGACCCAAGAACAGCTTATCGTAAATCAACGAAGAAGTCTATTAATTTATGCTGAACGTTGGGGTATAACCAAAGCG
>JAQTSA010000141.1 GCA_028711575.1 Candidatus Omnitrophota bacterium
AAAGAATCCGCCCAAGAAGAGTTTTTCCATACTTTTAATGATTTGTACGATTACCATAAACAAATAGTTGTTTCCAGCGACAAGCCGCCAAAAGAAATTCCTAAATTGGAAGACAGGTTAATAACCCGTTTTAGCTGGGGTTTAGTTGTCGATATCCAAATACCGGATTTTGAAACCCGCGTCGCTATTTTACAAAAAAAACTTGAGAAAGATCCCGTTAAGATTGATGAAGGAGTTATCTTCTTTATTGCTGAAAATATAACTTCAAGCATCCGTGAACTGGAAGGAGCTTTGGTCAGAATTATCGCCTATTCGTTAATCGAAAATAAACCAATCACTTTAGATTTAGCAAAAGATATTTTAAAAGATATGGTTAAAGAAATCTTCAAACGGATTACGCCGGATATGATTTTAGCAAAAGTCGCTGATTATTATAATATTCCGAAACAAGATTTGAAAATGGACAAAAGAAACCGAACGCTAGTCCAGCCGCGGCAAGTCGCTATGTACTTAATTCGGGAATTAACAGAGTTGTCGCTTCCGGAAATAGGATCTTTTTTTAGCGCCAAGCATCACACTACAATACTCTACTCCTATAAGAAAATAAAGGAAGAGTTAAAAACTAAAAGCAAACTAAAAGTGGCGATAGACAGCCTTGCACAGGATATCAAAAAAACCTAAAAGGTTATCCACAGAGAAAAATCTTGGAAGTTTCATTGTTTTCTGATAGAATTACATACTTTAGACAGTATCCACAACCGTTACTATTACTACTATTATGAAATTTAAATTAAAAAAAGAAGTAATCCTGGACAATCTTCAAAAAGTTTTAGGCCCTACAACAACAAAACAAAACTTTCCTATTTTAAATAGCGTCTTAGTTTCTACAGAAAAAAATAAAATAAAATTTACAGCAACAGACTTAGATGTAACAATAATCAGCTTTCAAGAGGCGGAAATAGAAGAGCAGGGGATTTTAGCGATACCGATGAAACGTTTTTTTTCTATAATTAAAGAACTCCCTTCGGGGGATATAATGCTGGAAACAGCCAAGAACAACCTTTTAATAAGTTGTGAAAAAGTTGAGTTTAAAATTAACACCTTGTCGGCGGAAGAATTTCCGAAAATAGAAGAACCGAAAGAAAACGCTTTGATTAAGCTGAACCCCGGCGATCTAGAAGAGATGATCCGGATGACTTCTTTTTCTGTCGGTTACGAAGATGTCAATTATGTTTTAAACGGAATATTGTTTGAGATAGAGAAAGATACGATAAGGCTTGTTTCCACAGATGGAAAACGGTTAGCTTTTGTCGAAAGGAAGCTTCCGGTTTCCCAAACCGAAGTTACTAAAAAAGTGCAGTTTATTTTACCAATAAAAGCAGTTAGTGAGCTCCATAAGCTGATAAAAGAAAGGAATGACGACCTGTATCTTTTCGCGGAGGAAAATAAAGTTGGTTTTGATTTCAAAGATACTCAATTTGTCGCCCGGCCAATTGAGGGAGAGTTTCCAAATTATTCTCAGTATATTCCGAAACCGGGAAAAGATAAATTAACTATAAACCGGAAAGATTTTTTATTAGCTTTACGGCGGGCTGCTTTGCTGGCAACACCGGATTATCAGGGAGTGAAAGTAGATATAAAGAAAGAAAAGGCCATCATTTCTAAAAGCACACCCCAGTTAGGAGAAGTGAAAGAAGAAATTTTAGCACAGTTTTCCGGCGCGCCTACCAGCGTTGGTTTTAATCCTGCTTATCTGCTGGATGTTCTTAAAAATGTAGAAGAAGAAGAAGCAACATTTGAGTTTTTCGGGGCGGACAAACCGGTAGTTTTACGAAAAGAGAATTATGTGTATCTAGTTCTTCCGATGAAAATTTAAACGCCCGCCGATGACTATACATATAAGCGATATCTTGAAAGGATTCTTTAAAGAGAAAAAAAAGGAATATGAGCGGGCAGAAAATATAACACGAGGCATAAAAAAAATTCTTGGAAATGAATTAGGCGAAAAAATAACGATAGACGCGATAGAGGGAAAAAAAATTTTTCTTTCGGTGAATACGTCTAGCGCAAGTTATGAGGTTTTTTTGAGAAAGAAAGAATTGTTGGAAGAGATCAAAAAGCTAATTCCTTATATCGAAGAAATAAAAATAAAGGTTGGATAAAATGACAGGCAAACAAGATAAACCGCAGGTATATGACGCGACGACTATTCAGGTTCTAGGTGGAATAGAAGCTGTACGAAAGAGACCGGCGATGTATATCGGCGACACAACCGCGCGCGGCTTACACCATTTAGTTTATGAAGTTGTCGATAATTCAATCGATGAAGCCGGCGGCGGTTATTGCGATAAGATAACGGTCACTATTCATTCCGACAATAGTGTCTCAGTGGAAGATAATGGCCGGGGAATACCGACCGGCATACATAAAAAATTAAATAAACCGGCGCTGGAGGTTGTTTTAACTACATTGCATGCCGGAGGAAAATTTGACCATAAAGCTTATAAAGTCAGCGGCGGACTGCATGGAGTCGGGGTTAGTTGTGTAAATGCTTTGAGCGAATGGCTGGACGCTGAAGTTAAACGAGAAGGAAAAATATTTCGCCAGAGTTTTGAGCGCGGTATTACAAAAACAAAGATCAAAGCCATAGGCAACACGAAAAGCACAGGAACAAAAATCACTTTTAAACCAGATAAAGATATTTTTCCGGTTGTTGAATTTTCTTTTGATGTTTTATCTCAACGGTTGAGAGAATTAGCTTTTTTAAATAAAGATATAGAAATTATTCTAAAAGATGAGTTAAAAGAAAAAGAAGCAACTTTTAAATTTAAAGGGGGAATTGTTTCTTTTATTGATTATTTAAACCGGAATAAAGAATCGCTTCACAAAAAGTGTATTTATTTTGAGAGAGAAAAAGATGGGATAAGCGTGGAAGGAGCGCTTCAGTATAATGACGGGTATAATGAAACCATTTTTTCTTTTGCCAACAACATTAATACTATTGAAGGCGGGACACATTTAAGCGGTTTTAAAACCGCGTTGACCAGAGCTTTAAACCAATACGCCCGCGGCAAAAATATTTTAAAGAATGAAAACAACTTTTCCGGCGATGATGCCCGGGAAGGCCTTTGTGCCGTTGTTAGTGTAAAAATACCTAATCCTCAATTTGAAGGACAAACCAAAACAAAGTTAGGCAATTCCGAAGTAGACGGGTTAGTTTCTTCGATAGCCTTTGAGGCGCTTTCTACTTTTTTTGAGGAAAACCCGGCAGTCGCGAATAAAATAGTTCAAAAAGCGGTTTTAGCTTCTCGAGCCAGAGATGCCGCGCGAAAAGCCCGGGAATTGACAAGAAGAAAAGGCGCTTTAGATTCTGCAAATTTACCGGGGAAATTAGCTGATTGTTCAGAAAAGAACCCGGAATTTTGTGAAGTCTATATCGTAGAAGGAGAATCGGCCGGCGGTTCGGCAAAACAGGCGCGGGATAGAAACTTTCAGGCTATTTTGCCGATTAAAGGCAAAATTCTCAATGTTGAAAAGGCAAGGCTCGACCGGGTTTTAAATAGTGAAGAAATCCGGACTATTATTTCCGCGTTGGGAACCGGTATCGGTGCCGATTTTGATATTAACAAATTGAGGTATCATAAAATAATTATTATGGCAGATGCTGATGTTGACGGTTCGCATATTCGAACATTAATTCTGACACTTTTTTATCGGCATATGCTGGCTCTTGTAGAACAAGGGTTTATTTATATCGCCCAACCGCCGTTATATCGAATTAAGAAAAAAAGTCTGGAAGAGTATATACATACAGAAGACGAAATGAACGCGATGATGTTATCTTTAGGGACAAAGTCATCAGTTTTAGAGCGTCTTGGCAAAAAAGGTAAAATATTTACTCAAAAGGAGTTAGAAAAAATCATTCAGGGCTTAATTTCGATTGAACAGATACAGTTTGCTTTAGAGAGAAAAGGAGTTCCTTTTTCCGCTTATTTAGAAGCAATTGATGAAAAGAAAAATAAATATCCCTTGCATAAGATCAAGATTCATCAGAAAGTAGAATTTGTTTTTGAAGAAGCCGATCTATCAAGTTACGGAAATTTAGATGAGCTCGACAACGTAGAAATATATGAAAGTCATGAGATATCCAAAATAAACGATGGCTTTTTAAAAATCGGTACCTCGATAAAGGAATATGTGGCTCAGGAAAAACCGGTATTTTTACTGAAAGAAGAAGAGAGTAAAAGCGAGATACCATGTAGTAGTTTAAAAAGTGTACTCGATGAAGTAAGAAAAATAGCTACCAAAGGAATGGCGGTTCAACGTTACAAAGGTCTTGGTGAAATGAATCCCGAACAACTTTGGGAAAGCACAATGGATCCCGAAAAAAGAACTTTGGTCAAAGTTTCTTTGGAAGATATAGTAGAAGCCGACAGAATTTTTACTATACTTATGGGTGGACAAGCTGAACCGAGAAGAGAATTTATCCAAAATTATGCTCACGAAGTAAAAAACCTTGACGTATAGCAGCTAGCCAAGGTGGAAGAGAAAAAAATGAACGAACCAATTAAAGAAAAGATTATAACTAAGTATTTAGAAGATGAAATGAAAGAGTCGTATCTTTCATACGCGATGAGTGTTATTGTCGGGCGCGCTTTACCGGATATTCGGGATGGGTTAAAACCAGTGCAACGGCGTATTTTGTACGCGATGCACGATTTGCATTTAAGATATAATCAGCCTCACAAAAAATGCGCGAGAATTGTTGGTGAGTGTTTGGGTAAATATCATCCTCATGGTGATAGCGCGGTTTATGAAGCGCTGGTTCGAATGGCTCAGGATTTTTCTTTGCGCTATCCGCTGATA
>JAQTSA010000142.1 GCA_028711575.1 Candidatus Omnitrophota bacterium
CCTACGTATACCAGGTTGATTCATCGTCGAAGATCCATATATCGCATAACAAAAAGAAGGATGGAAAGTAAAACCTAAAACATTAATTAAGATGGTTCTTGACACGGCGCTCCATACCAGGGACAGGGCTTGCCCCTGTCCGTTTATTTATAATCAAAACACCATGAATATGGTTAGGCATGATCATGTATCGGTCTAATTGAATATTTTCATATTGGTAGTAGAATTATTGCACTTTTTCAATAAAACCCTAGTTCCCCACCAGAAAACACTGATAAAAAATAGAGTCAAAGCTGTATAAAGTATTGGAATGTATAAAGGGATCCCTTTGTTTAAATAAATAAACCAATAACAGAATGCTTCAAATAACAACATAAAAGGAATGAAACCACGAAAAATAATAAAGATTCTCTTTTCCCATAGTTTTGGTTGGCCTATTTTTTCTGCCAACATAACAGGATAGAAGATATAGATAGATATACCGAAACAGAAACCAGCAAGCGATGAACTAGCTAATGTCCAACTTTCTATAAATACAAGCGTAATGATAAAAAATAGAAAACCTGTTAAAATGCATAAAAACAATTGTAGTTTTTTAAGTTCCTTGGGAGACATTTCCGAATAGCTTTTTTTCAATAATAGCTCAATAGGAGATAATTTATTTTTCTTCATGTTTATCCTGTATCCTTTTGTGACGACATTCATAGCACCACTTTGGCTTATTGTAAATATTACCTTTTTGAGTCTCAAAATATTTCTTTTGTTGCTCCGCCGACCAAACACCTTCTTTCCCACATCCAGCACAAATATACTGAATATCCTGATAAGAAAGTTTTACCGCATATTCTGCTCCACAATTTTGTTTATCAGGATTGGCGGCTAATGCCCTTTCAGGGATTTCTACACCTTTTACAATACGGCCAGCTTTTTTTAACTTATCAATACGTTTTTCTTCACGTTTTTTCTTAATAGGATTTTTTGAAACTTTTCTTTTCATTTTTTTATTATTCTATAAATAACATATAGATAAGCGGTTCAACGAAGCCATCAAACGGCGAAGTTGAATCTGCTCGATCGTTTCATTAGAGATTTTTTGCCAACTCAACAATTGAATTTATTTCTTGTTCAGGCGTTACGGCTTTTTTGGGTATGTAGATATGAATACCTTGTTGAGGATAGATAAATAGCCCCTTAGATGTTTCGACGCATTTCTCAATGCCTTGCCAAGAGAGCCGCCCTGCAGAAAATACACCTTTCGTTTCGATGCCTTCTTCCGTAAAGGATATTTCTACCTCGCTATTGGTGCTTTTATTTTTCAAGCGTGCTTGAAGCCATTTGTACCTATAAATTTGATTCATTACTAAATTTAACGCTCCTACCCAAATAAACAGATAGGCCGTCAAAGAATATGACTTTAGGAACAAAATCATAGCCATGCCAATGATTATAAACCCTATCGACATAAAAGGTATTAATTTTCGCCAGCGACTAATATATTTTATCCATTCGCTATAAGCTTCGCTATAGTAAGACCGATTCAATTTAAATTTTGCTGTAGCCTTCATTCTTTATTTTTTGTCTAACACCCGAAATCGAATGTCCGCCAACCTCTGGCGGTACTGCCTGTCCGCCTCACAAGGATTATGTTGTTATCGGTTTTTTTCTTAATCTGATACAACATCAGGCGCCATCAAACTCATGATAATTTGATTAAATATAGGTTTATATTCCTCAAACCTATCATAAGGCGCTTCGGCAGCGATATTAATTATTGTATCCCGATTCATAGTAACGGCCGTTAGAATACTTCTTCGGTAATGTTGTTTTTGATAACCCGCCCCATCTCCGGAAATCGTCTGAACCAACCCGGGCATTTTATTTATTACAATTTCTTCCTCTTTAGAGATTTCTTTATTCTCAAGCTTTAAGAAATCAAACTCTTCCAAAATAAACTTTCTAATACTTTCTAGCGCCTGCTGTTTATTATCAGCAGGAAACTTTGAATCAGCCGGCATTAACATAACGCCCACACCAACCCGATAAGTATCTGAAGATTCGACAACTTCCTGTTCAGAAACAAGAATAATATATGCTCCGCCGCCAGGATAAAAGATATTAACATGCCAATCTTCGGGATAATAAAAAGTCACATCGTGGGAGCTACTTAAGAATAGCTTAAACTTAATTGTTTTGTCTTTTTGAGTACAGCCAGCAAAAAGGAAAATACACAAAGAACATGTAAGCAAAAAGAACCATTTTGGCATTTTTGGTGCATTGTTTTTTTTAATATCCATATAAAGAATATACCGCCCCTGAAAGATATAGTCAATTAAAGATACATGCCAGGCACCGAAAACTGAAAATAACCGTTTAATCATCTTTCAATGCCTAATATACCCTATTCTCCAAATCGCCCTTGGAGTCGCGTCAAACAGTTGGATTAGAAATAAATTGAAATTTATAGAAATGAATAGAAATTTGTTGTTTGGATCTTAGGATTTCATCGTCAATGCTCGTTACTTCAACCGATTAGATTAATCGCTGACTCCTTTCTGTCAACTTATTTCAGGACGGGACACTCTCACCCTATACCCTAAACCCTATAACCTAGACCCTAGACCAAAAACCCTATCCCCTACCTAATAAGCCTTGCAATAATATAGCTTCTATACTAATATAAACAAGTTATGCTCAAAAAAACTAAAACCCTAATTGAGGAAACCTTTTCGCTAACATTAAACACAAACCAGACTAGAGTACTGACCCGGCTGGTCTTTGAGATCAGCCGCCGCGACAATATCTCTCAAAATCAAGTGATTAAAGACCTTGCCGCGTCTCTATCTCTATCAAAGTACTCACCAGAAACCAAATTTTTAGCGCTCAGAAAACAGTTAACCGGATTAAGGTTTCCTATAACGACTAAAAATCAAAGAATCAACCCGGCCGAGGTATACCTTGCCGAGTTTAAAGAGCCGCTAAAAAACAACTGCCAAGTATCAAAAAACTTTACACCGTTAAAAGTCTTCGTTGAAACTGCAGTTAAAAACAGCTATATTTTAGAAAACATAAAACGACTGTTTCCGAAAGTTGAAATAGTTGAACTTGAGTATTACAGCACTTATTTAAAAAATAACAAATTTAAAGTTGAAGACTTAAAGAAACCGATGCTTTTCTTAACAAAAGAAAAGTGGGACTTCATAAAACCCTGCCCCTGCACAAAGCATCATTTGAGATGCGGGTACTGGATATTCAATTTAGGCTTTGGCTGCCCGTTTGACTGTTCTTACTGTTTCCTAGAGCAATACACAAACTTCCCGGGAATAATTTTACCGGCAAACATCGATGACTTTTTTGAAAAGTTCGACAAGTTTTACGACACCTTAAAAACTCCGATACGTTTAGGGACAGGCGAGTTTTGCGACTCACTCGCTCTTGACCATATCACCGAATACTCTAGGAAGCTTATTCCTTACTTTGCAAAAAAAGAAAAAGTTATTTTTGAACTAAAAACTAAAAGCGATAACGTTGGAAACGTTCTGAAATGCGCCCCATCAAAGAACATCGTTATATCCTGGTCAGTAAACCCAAAAGACTTATCTCTCACTGAAGAGCTCGGCGCCCCAAGCTTAACTGAACGGCTAGCCGCGGCTAAAAAGGTTCAGAGCAAAGGGTTTTCAGTCGCCTTTCATTTTGACCCGATAATCCACTTTCAAGGCTGGGAACAAAAATACCAGTCGGTAGTTGATGAAATTTATGACACAGCAACTCCTCCCTTTTCCTGGATAAGTCTTGGCACCTTACGCTCTAACCGGGAACTAAAAACCGTCTGTGAGGCCCGGTTTCCCAAAAGCAACATCTTTTATGGCGAGTTGTTGATCGGTGAAGACAAAAAACTTCGTTACCCGGAATTTTTAAGAAAAGAGATTTACGAAAAAGTCTTTGGATGGATTCGCGGCCGCGACAAAAAAACCCCGATCTACTTGTGTATGGAAAGTAAAGACACCTGGCGCTGTATTGGCGAGTTTGACAATACCAACCAAATCGAAAATTATATTGTAAACCGATAATTTAAAAAAAGCGAGATAGATAATCGTTAAAAACAGTCTATGCGTGCTGTTATTTTGATTAGAAAATCCTGAAATTCTGTCAAAATACTGCTTTCCATATCTAATTTCAATTAAAAAAGTCTGTCGTTTTAAGTAACATTATATTCCTTTACTTAATACGCCCAAATCTATAAAATAGTACTATAGATTGGAACAAAAATCTTATAATTATAATCTTAAAAAGCTCTAGGCGGATATTGATTGTTAGCTTTAAAAAATGGATAAATTCCCAAAACGTAAATATATAAGATTGCAAAATTATGATTATTCTAATCCAGGATATTATTATATAACAATTTGCACCCATAATCGTAAAGAATTGTTCGGAGAAATAGAAGATAACCAAATAATATTAAATAAATTTGGAATAATTATCGATAAAATATGGAAAGAAATCCCTAATCATTATTCTGACATCGAATTAGATACATATATAGTCATGCCAAACCATATACATGGAATAATAAAAATAAATAATCCTGTAGGGGATGGGCATGCCCATCCCGTTAATAAATCAAATAATATATCAACAATAATCGGGTCATTTAAATCAGCCGTATCAAAACAAATACGAAAATCAGAAAATAATTCATTCCAATGGCAAAGATTATTCTATGACCATCATATCCGTACCACGAATTCTTTAAATAATATTCGTAAATACATCCTTGCAAACCCAATGAATTGGGATAACGACGAAAATAATATCAAAAATAATAAAGTATCGGGTCAGGCATGCCTGC
>JAQTSA010000143.1 GCA_028711575.1 Candidatus Omnitrophota bacterium
AGCAGAACTTAGTGAACCGACCATGGTTCGTAGGACCGTGGGAGATCATCAGACAAAAGTTACCCCGGGGATAACAGGCTGGTAGTGCCCGAGAGTCCATATCAACGGCACTGTTCGGCACCTCGATAAACTGCCGAATGTCGAGGAAATAAACCAACTCATAACGGAGAAAGCCATATATGTTCAATAACCCAGTATTTTGTTATAATATAACAAATATATCACATATGTATGGTCAACACCGTGGGAAGTTGCGAAAATAAATATTGGCATAAAAAGTGGATTCCAATTAAGAAATCTCTCAAGTTGAATTCAAAACAGAGAGAATTAATAATCGGATCACTTCTTGGCGATGGTACGATGCGTTTGGGCAAGAATGCTCAAAACGTCAATTTTAAAGTAGAGCATGGATTAATGCAAAAAGAGTATGTGATGTGGAAATATCAAATACTCAAGCCATTTGTTTTTACTGAACCGAAGATAAGTCATAGATTCGACGAAAACGGAGAAAAATATGAAAAATCTTGGTGGTTTAGAACAATACGGCATCCATTGTTTACAGAGATATACAGAGAATTTTACAAAGGAGACGGATATAGGAATGGTAAAAAGATTATTCCTGAAATACTCAGAAATGAGTTTACGCCCTTAGTATTAGCTGTATGGATTATGGACGACGGTTCATTTTCTAGAAATAAGATTGATATAAGTACATATTGCTTTTCTTTGCAGGAGATAAATAATCTGCAAGAATATTTTAAAGATATATTTGATATCAAGATGAATTATTATCGCGACCGCGATAAAGGATATCGAATGTATTCGAATCAAGAAGAAACACTTAAGTTGATAAAAATTATCCGTCCATACATCATCCCTTCGATGATGTACAAGATATTTCGCAACCCCGTAACGACTGGATTCCCGCATCGCCAAAAAAGCGGGATGAAGATAGCAAGTATGTAAATGCTATAACACGTTGGTATTTAGATGGACATCTAAATAAAGGTATAGTCTGCGCTGTTAGTAATAATAGAAGTTAGTGGTCGGCTCATCACATCCTGGGGCTGTAGAAGGTCCCAAGGGTTTGGCTGTTCGCCAATTAAAGTGGTTCGTGAGCTGGGTTCAGACCGTCGTAAGACAGGTTGGTCCATATCTACCACAGGCGTCGAATCTTGAGGAGAGTTGCCCCTTGTACGAGAGGATCAGGGTGAACTAACCTCTGGTGTATCAGTTGTCCCGCCAGGGGCATAGCTGAGTAGCTAAGTTAGGAAGGGATAAGAGCTGAAAGCATCTAAGCTCGAAGCCCACTCCAAGATTAGGATTCTTATCCAGGTTAAAGACTATGACCTTGATAGGTCGCAGGTGTAAGCTCCGCGAGGAGTTCAGCCGAGCGATACTAATTGGATATCAAAAAAACCTTTGATTAGCAATTATTAGCTTTATTCAATATTCATTTACTTCTCCTTTTTGTTTTTAATATGGGGGCAATACTGGAAGTGCTCCACCCGATCCCTTTCCGAACTCGGAAGTGAAATCTTCTAAGGCCGATGATAGTGGTATCCGCGAAAGTAGGTCGCCCCCGTATTAAAGATCGAAAGGAGTTTTTTGTTTGACAAAGGAAACTGACAAGAGTATAAATAATCTTAATGTTCGTTGAAAAATGAACATGGTGATAATTATGTTTCTTGCAACAGATCAAGATTTTGAGATTGACGAAGACCTTTTGAGAAGTTTTCAAAATGGGCAGATGATTTCCAGTATTATTTATGCCCATCACGAAAATGTTTCTCAGGGAACCAAGAGAGCGATGGTCAACTTCCTCATAATGAAAAAATATCTTTCTTTTCATATAGGAGAAAGAAGCGGCCAGGCTGTTTGGTCCAGATGGGTTGAATCGGAAAAGATAGACGAACTCATTGAAGCGCTTTACAATTTCGTCTTCGATGGCAACGATTTTCCCCAGTCGTTCACGATTGGTGAAATCAAGACCGGGAAGAAGATGATTATCAGTCCTGGACAATTATTTTCAAAGGAGGTGTTCTCCGTGTGACGAAGCAATTCGTCACTTTTTTATAAAAGAAAACGCCAAACAAATAAAAATTATGTTTGGCTTATTAGTTGGCGATTTGTACCCGTATTTCTTATTCCTTCAATTTTTTGGTGGGCAATTTTTTTGAAAGCCACCGGAACCGGCGAGTCAATGATTGTTCGCCATTGTTCAACCGGCCATTTCATTTTATGAAGGGCCGATTCGGTCAGGTAATCCCATTTGCTTGCAGCGGGGGAGCCCAGGAATACTTCTGGAGAGTTACTGCTAATCAAAGTTTTTTTGATTAGCATGGTTTTGAGCGGAGAGCACAACAACAGCTCCTCTTCCGGGTTCTTTTGGTAAAATTCCAGAGCATTAATCCAGGTTTCGTAGGCTATTCTGTTTTCCTCGTTCAATCCTTTAGCAATCTCCCTGCCATAATCACCGCGATTTTGCTCACGCAGGATTTTTGGAATTGAAAGCGTTTGCACGACTTCTTGCGAAATTCTTGCCAGCGTCGTCATTTTTTGGACCGCTGCTTTGGTGGGCTCCTTCCCAAGACATTGAATTTTGACTAAGGAGAAACAATCCTTGAAGCAAAGATTTTTTTGTTCAATGTTTTTCGTTATGAGGTCGTCGATAAAGGCGGATGGCTGGCCAGTCGATACATATAAAGAAACAATCCCTTCTGAAGTAGTCAGTATTTTTTTAGGGATCTTTTGGGTAAGAATGATATTTTTTAGGTCTTTCACGGTGCACCTCTTTGTTAATGTGCATCCTTATTTTACCTTTACCTTGGATTTTGTCAATTTTGTCTTTTTCTATATCTTGGTATATAATCAGAGTATGAATTCCGTTATCACCAAGAAGAGAATATCAGTCCTTGTTTTTTTACTCGTTTGTTTTTTAATAGTTAATGCTTTTCTGAGGGACGGTTTGAAGAATTTTGTTTATGAAAAATCGGCAGCCCTCCAAGCTTCTTTGTGGGACAGGGGAAGCAATGATTCTTTTGCCAGGCAAAATCAGGAAGAGTTGAATAAAAAATTAATTGAAGAAAATCAGAAGTTGCTTTCCGATTTGGCCGGACTGCAAGGAGTCCGAGAAGAAAACGAAACCTTAAGAGAAGCTCTGGGATTGAAATTGCAGAATGATTTTGATTTGGTTCTGGGCCGGGTTATTAGTAAAGATGTTTTAAGTGATACATTGTTGATAAACATCGGATTAAATGACGGGGTTAAGAAAGGTTTTCCGGTAATACTTTCGGGAAAAGCTTTGTTGGGCCGGGTCGTTGATGTTTATCCCAATTATTCTCGGGTTATGCTGATTACTCAAAAAAACAATATGATTGACGTGGAAATACCCGATGCCAAGAGTTTTGCTTTGAGTAAAGGGGAAGGGGGCTTAAAAGCCAGTTTGGATATGTTCCCGAGGGATAAAGAGTTGAAAGAGGACAGTCTTATCATCACTTCGGCGATGGGAGGAAACTATCCGGCCGGGTTATTGGTGGGTAAGGTGAAAAATGTGAAGAAATTGGACAATGAAGTATATCAGAGGGCGGACATTGAAAAGGCTTTTGATTTGAATACGGTTAATAATATTTTTGTCATTAAAATAGCGGAAATATATAATGATTAAAGAAGCACTCAAAACCTTGTTTTTGATAGTCGTCATGTATTACGCTTTTCTTTTTGAAATGAGTTTCTTGCCATTTTTTACCTTTTTCAGTTTTTTGATTTTGTTTGTTGTTCTGATTAATATTCTGGAAGAGCCTTGCGGGAGGATAGGATTGTTTTCCGCTTTCTTTTTGGGTTTACTAATGGATATTTATTCAACCCACTATATCGGTTTAATGGCAATCGGTTTTCTTTTATTATCTCTTTTATTAAAACTTATTTTATCAAGATATGTCAGGGTGGGGTCGCTCGGATGGCTACCGAAAATTTAAAGTGAACCGGGGAAGCTCGGATATTGAAACGGACGACATTTTCTTGGATGCTTTGGCGCACAAAAAAGACCGCGGAGGTTATACCATGGAAACGGCTCTTTCTCAGAAGATATTCCATTTGGTTATGGCTTTTTTCTTCATTTTTATAGGAATTTTATTATTCCGTTGTTTTTCTTTTCAAGTCATTGATTATAAAACATATGCCGAAAAAGCGGAAAAGAACAAGTTTTTATCTTCGGAGGTTGAAGCTCAGCGAGGAATTATCTATGACCGCAATTTCAAGCAGTTGGTTTCCAATACCCAGACCTTTGATTTGGTCTGCAATATTTATAACCTGCCCAAAGATGAGTTTGAGCAGGAAAAGCAATTGCGTGAGGTTTCCCGGGTGATGGATATTTCATATGATGATTTGAAAAACAATATTAGCGAGATGAAAAAAGCGGGGGAGATAAAGTTTGATGTGGCCCGCGATTTGGAAAAAGAAAAAGTCATTGTCTTGAAAACCAAGGAAGAAGAATTGACCGGATTTTCTATCGTCAAAAAGAAAAAGAGGGAATATTTGAACGGATACGATTTTGCCCATGTTTTGGGGTATGTTTCCGGAGATGCTTCGGTCGGAGAAGCGGGAGTGGAAAATCAGTACAACGATGTTTTGAAAGAAATACCGGGCGAGATTAACAGGGAAAAAGACGTCTATGGCAATTTAGTCAAAGAAGAAATCATCAAGCCTTCGGAGTCGGGCAATAATCTGCTTTTGAATATCGATTATGACTTGCAAGAAAAAGCGGCTTATTTCCTTGCCGCCGCTGTTTCCGGCTATTCGGCCAAAGGAGGTTCGGTTATAGCGGTCAATCCCAAGAC
>JAQTSA010000021.1 GCA_028711575.1 Candidatus Omnitrophota bacterium
AGTTACCTAAAAATCGTAAGCCGACAGAAACTATTTTGGTTAAAGAGGCTAAACGGCTCTGGGTCTATGAACTGATTTCCCAGCGGTTGGCAGAGAACCGCCAGATCTATTTCGTTTACCCGGTAATTGAAGAGACCGAAGAAGAAGATATGCATTCTTTGGAAGTTATGAGCGAAGAAATAAAGAAACAGTTTAAACCTGCCCTTTGCGGAGTGTTTCATGGTAAGATGAAAGTTAAAGATAAAATAGCTGTCATTGAAGAATTTAGAAACAATAAGATCCAGATCTTAATAGCGACAACCGTGGTTGAAGTCGGAGTCAGCATTCCTAACGCGACGACAATGGTTGTGGAAAGCCCGCATCGGTTCGGGCTTGCTCAGCTGCATCAGTTGCGCGGCCGGATTCGCCGTTCAGATTATGATTCTTATTTTATCATGTTAAGCAAGGATAATTTGTCGCCAGTAGCTAAGTCGCGGCTTAAAACAATCGCTTCTACCAGCGATGGGTTTAAAATAGCGGAAGAGGATTTATTGCTTCGCGGACCGGGAGATTTTTTTGGAACATCGCAGCATGGGTGTCCTCAGCTAAAAATTGCTAATCCCTTACGTGACTTAGAAATTTTAAAGCAGGCGCGGGCATTTGCCTATCAGGTTATAAAAAACGATCCGGAGTTAATAAAAAAAGAAAATCTGTGTATTAAAAACCACTTTAGTTTCTGGTTGGAGAGGTAGGTATCAGTTATGAAAATTTTGATGGGAAAGTTCAAAGGCAAAAACATTAAAGTCCCGGCCGGCGATGTTCGTCCGGTCTCAAATTTAGTTAAAAAAGCCTGTTTTGATATTTTACATGAAGTCGTTGCCGACAGTTCAGTTTTGGATGTTTTTGCCGGGTCCGGCGCTTTGGGGCTGGAGGCTTTATCTCAAGGGGCTAAATCCGCGGTTTTTGTTGATATGGCCCGGCCGTCAATAAACGCGGTTAAAAAAAATATAGCCGCTCTTGACAAAGATTTAAACGCCCGGG
Source organism: Candidatus Omnitrophota bacterium (assembly GCA_028711575.1). Taxonomy (GTDB): domain Bacteria; phylum Omnitrophota; class Gorgyraeia; order Duberdicusellales; family 4484-171; genus JAQTSA01. The sequence continues at coordinate 1,021 of JAQTSA010000021.1, forward strand.
TTTTCCAAAAGGATAGTTTTGCCGCAGTTCGTGATTTTTCGGTTTATGGTGAAGTGTTTGACCTGATTTTTGTTGATCCGCCTTATTATAATGGTATGGTCAAGAAGCTCTTGCAAAGCTTAGCAGAATATGATATAGTATCGCGTTCTGGGTTTGTCGTTTGTTTTTGTTATCTAAAAGATGAATTTATTGAAGATAGTCAACGCTTTTCGCTTATTCTTAAGAAGCAGTACGGTCAGACTTGTCTTTTAGTTTATCAAAAACAGTAAAGCCGTGAGTTTTAGCCGATAGAGTCATTTTATTTAAGGGGAAGATAATATGCGAAGAGCCATTTGTCCCGGGACATTTGACCCGATAACCAACGGACATATTGATATTATCAAACGAGCAGCTGCTGTTTTTGATGAGGTAACTGTTGCAATAGTCAAGAATCCCACTAAAAAGGTCTGGTTTTCTTATCAGGAAAGATATGATTTGGTCAAGGAAGTTTTAGGTGGTATCGGAAAAGTCAAGGTTGAAGGATTTGACGGGCTGGTTGTTGAATACGCTAAGATTAAGAACGTGGCGGTTATCGTTCGGGGGTTACGGATGATTTCTGACTTTGAATATGAGTTTCAGATGGCGTTAACTAACCGTAACCTCGCTCCGGAGATTGAAACGGTTTTTCTTATGCCTCATCCTGAGTATTCTTTTATTTCATCGCGTTTAATTAAAGAAGCCGGACAGCTAAACGCTAAACTTCACAAGTTTATACCTTTAGCGGTGGTTAAGGCCTTAAAGACGAAAATAAAGCAAATTGAAAAATAAATGAAAGTAGCTGTTAATACCATAACTGACAAGGAAACTATTGTCGAAGAAAGAGTTGATGCGGCTCTTTGGGAAATGGACGGGTTGGACTTAAAGTTTATCGGTGATATTGAACTGAATTGTACGTTTGTTAAGGTGTATAAAGAAATCATAATGCGGGCTGAGGTCTCCACTAATCGGGAGATTACTTGTGACCGCTGTCAGGAAACAACGAATGTTAAAGTTAATCAATCATTTACTTTAAGTTATAATTGTGATAATTTAACTGATTTCCTAGAAGTAGATGACGATATCCGGGAACAGATTTTGCTTGAGTTTCCGATGAAAGTGTTATGCCGTCAGGATTGCCGTGGGATTTGTCCCGATTGCGGCGTTAATTTGAATGAAACTGAATGCTTGTGTAAGAATAGAGAAAAAGTTAATGTTAAGGATAAGAAAACTTTGCCTTTTGGCTGAAAAATAATAAACGAAATATTTTCATGTAGGAGGAATAACTATGGCGCATCCAAAAAGAAAACATTCTCATTCGAGAACTCGTAAACGTCGAACTGGCGATAGCCTGACGAAACCGCTGATTGTTGAGTGTAAGGATTGCCGGAAACAAAAGCCGGCTCATATGGTTTGTCCTTTTTGCGGCTACTACTCAGGAAGGGAAATTGTTGCTGTTGAGTTTAAAGAAAAGAAGAAAAAGAAACAGTAGCATTCGCGGCAGATTTAACGCCTTATAACCAAAAGGGATACGAGAAAAAATGAGATATAGAATAGGGCTAGATGTTTCGGGAGGGGACCATGCGCCGGAGGAAATCATTAAAGGCGCGCTTCTTGCCAGGGAAGAAGTAGAGGCCGATATCGTTTTAATCGGGGTCAAAGAAGAGATAGAGGAAGAAGCTTCTCGGCAAAAAATAGATCTTCATAGTTTATTCGATGTAGTTGATGCTCCTGAGAGAATAGAGATGGATGCCGCGCCGGCGCTGTCTGTTCGCCGTCAACGTAGATCTTCGATAGTTATCGGTCATAAGCTTATTAAAGAGGGTAAACTTGACGCCTTCGTTTCCTGTGGTAACACTGGGGCGATGGTTTGCGCGGCGACGTTGTCGCTGGGGCTTATTGAAGGTGTCGAGCGTCCGGGAATTGCTATCTCTTTGCCTACCAAACAGGGCGTTTCTTTGTTGATGGATGTAGGCGCCAATATTGGCCCAAAACCGTTGCATCTTTTGCAGTATGGAGTTATGGCCTCAGTCTATTCTCAAATAGTTTTTGATAAACCAAATCCAAGTATCGGGTTGCTGAATATTGGTGAAGAGGCTTCCAAAGGTTCTGATTTTTCAAAGAATGTTCATAGAATGTTTACAGCCTCAGCGCTTAATTTCTCCGGAAACTTAGAAGCCAAAAGAATGTTTCAAGGCGCTTCTGATTGTATAATTTGTGATGGATTGATCGGTAATATTGCCTTAAAGGTTTCTGAAGGTTGTGTTGAAGTCATGGCTCAATTTACTAAAGATATTATAAAGAAAGATCCGCTGGCGATGATCGGATCGTTGTTGATGAAAAGGACTTTTTCTAAGTTAAAGAAAAAACTTGATTATGCCGAGTATGGAGGCGCTCCTTTATTAGGAGTTGATGGGATATCAATAATTGCCCATGGAAGTTCTAATAGCCGGGCAGTAAAGAACGCGGTTAAGGTCGCGGCTAAGGAATTGAATCGTAATATTAACAAAGAAATAAAAAGGAAAATTGATGAAGTGTGCCAAGATAGCCGGATTAGGGAAATGCTTACCGTCTAAAATTCTAACAAATGCTGATTTAGAAAAAATGGTAGACACTACCGACGAGTGGATTACTACTCGAACCGGTATTAAGGAACGCCGAATCGTTGATAAAGGGGTCGCGGCTTCTCATCTTGGAGTTGAGGCTTCTAAAATAGCCTTAGAACGTGCCGGGATAAGCCCGAGTATTATTGATTTAATAATAGTAACGACTATTACCCCGGACACCCAATTTCCTTCTACGGCCTGTTATATCCAAGAAGCGCTCGGCGCGAGCCGTGCTGCCTGCTTTGATTTATCGGCGGCCTGTTCCGGGTTTGTTTATGGATTAACTACGGCTGTTCAATTTGTTAAAACCGGGTTATATAAGAATGTTTTAGTTGTGTCAAGTGAAGTTCTGTCGGCAATTACCGATTGGCAGGACCGTTCTACCTGTGTTTTGTTTGGTGACGGTGCTGGGGCGGCAGTGATTACTGAAGGTGACCAAGATAGTGTATTGGGTGTATATATGGGCTCAGACGGTTCAGAAACTGAAGTGTTATCTCTTCCGGCCGGCGGGTCACGTATACCTACTTCACAGTATTCTTTAGATAATCGCCTGCACTATATGAAAATGCAGGGTAACGAATTGTTTAGGATCGCGGTAAGAGTTATGGTTGATGCCGCGAAACGGGCTTTAAAAAAAGCGGCGGTAAATGTAGCTGATATTTCTTTACTGATACCCCATCAAGCAAACGAGCGGATTATTACCGCGGTCGCCAAGCGGCTTAGAATCCCTCAGGATAAAGTGTATATGAACATATCGAGATACGGCAACATGTCTTCGGCATCGACGATTGTTGCTTTTTGTGAAGCCTGGGAAGAGGGGCTGATTAAATCCGGAGATATAGTAGTTTTGGATACTTTTGGCGGAGGGCTCGTCTGGGCAAGTGCCGTTATCAAGTGGTTATAGTCTAAGGACAAGAAAAGATGTCAGCATTGGTCTAAACATTTTTAAAGAATAATTCAGCGTTTTAAACGCTGAACTTTTCTTTGAATTAGGAAGAGGTGAGTTATGAAATCGTTTTTGTTTCCTGGACAAGGGGCTCAATATCCCGGAATGGGACAGAGTTTTTATGATAATTTTGAAAGTTCGCGTGAGATATTTTCAATTGTTAGTGAAGTTATGGGCTTTGATATCAGCCAAAAGTGCTTTTTAGGAACTTCGGAAGAATTAAAAGATACCGGACTACAGCAAGTAGCTATTCTTACGGTAAGTATCGCGGCTTATGAAGCGTTGAGAGCTAAAACTGTTCAGGCTGATTATCTTTGCGGTTTAAGTCTGGGTGAGTATACCGCGTTATACGCCGCGAAAGTCCTGTCGTTAGAAGATCTTGTGGTTTTAGTCCGTGAGCGTGCTAAAGCGATGCAAATGGCCGCGGAAATTAACCAGTCTACAATGATGGCTGTGGTTGGTGTTGGCCAGGGTTTGCTTGAGAGTATCGCTAAAGAAGAAGGATTTTATCTCGCGAATTTCAACAGCGCTAATCAGATAGTTATATCCTTAAAAAGCGGAGATAAAGACAGAATAGAAAAGGTATTAGAGCAGCGTCAGATAAAGTTTGTTCCTTTACAGGTCAGTGGCGGTTTTCATTCGCCGTTTATGGAACCGGCTCGCCGGCATTTAGAAGCAACCATTTCTTCTTTGGATTTTTTCGACGCGAAAATACCGATTGTGAGTAATGTTACTGCTATCGCTCATACCGATAAAGACATCATCAAGAAGAATTTGGCAGATCAGCTTATATCACCTGTCCGCTGGTTTGACTGTGTAACTTATCTTGTGTCTTGCGGGGTTTTAGACTTTTTTGAAGTCGGCCCATCGAAAATACTTAAAGGTTTAATTCGTAAAATAAATCCTTCAGTTAAAGTTACAAACATAGAAAAAGCAGAAGACGTGGCGCTTGTCTTAAAGGAGGTCGGTGATGAGGTTTAAGGATAAGGTTGTTGTTGTTACTGGCGCTGGTCAGGGAATTGGCAAGGAAATCGCTATTCAGTTCGCTAAAGAAGGGGCAAGTGTCGCTATCTTTGATATGAATCAGGCAACTTTGACCGAAACGGTTGGTGAACTAAATCAATATTCCAAATCAGAAGGGTTTGCCGTTAATGTCACGGATTTGTCAGATGTTGAAAAAAATATCAACAAAATTATTGACAACTTTGGCAGAGTTGATATATTAATTAACAATGCGGGGATTACAAAAGATAATTTAATCCTTCGGCTCTCTGAAAACGATTGGGATTCAGTATTATCGGTTAACTTAAAAGGTTCTTTTAATTGTATTAAAGCCTTAGTTAAGCCGATGGTTAAGCAAAGGTCTGGGAAAATTATAAATATTTCTTCAGTTATCGGAATTATGGGTAACCCCGGGCAGACTAACTACGCGGCTTCTAAGGCTGGTCTGATTGGTGTAACCAAATCTCTGGCTAAGGAATTAGGAGCCCGAAATATTACAGTTAATGCTGTGGCGCCGGGATATATTAAGACGGCGATGACTGATAAGCTGGATGCTAAAGTTACTGAAAACATGTTATCCAGGATTCCTTTAGGGAAATTAGGGACTCCTGGCGATGTCGCAAAAGCTGTTATGTTTTTAGCCTCATCCGACGCGGATTATATCAGCGGTCAGGTTTTAGTTGTTGATGGCGGGTTAGTTTAAAGAAAGTTAAGCTTACAATAATATTAGAAAATCGTATTGAACGTGACGTTGTATAATTTTAACAGCGCGTCAATCGAGAAAAGGAGGGTCAGATGAGTGTAGACGATAAAGTAAAAAACATTATTTCCGAACAGTTAGGGGTCAAAAAAGAAGAAGTTAAATTAGAAAGCTCTTTCATTGATGATTTAGGAGCTGATTCTTTAGATACAGTTGAAGTTGTCATGGCTTTAGAAGAAGAGTTTGGTATTGAAATACCGGATGAAGATGCTGAAAAAATAACTACTGTTGGTGAAGCTGTCAAGTATATTGACGAAAAGATGAAACCGTAATCATTTTTATTTAAAATGAGACGTGTAGTTATAACAGGCAGTGGAGTTGTCTCTCCTGTTGGGATAGGCAAACAATCATTCTGGAATGCAGTAGTTGAAGGCAAAAGCGGTATATCGAGAATTACCCAAATAGATGTCAGCGGGTTTGAATCGCATATCGGCGGGGAAGTTAAGGATTTTGTCCCACCGCCTAATCTATCTCCAAAAGAAGTACGAAGATTACCGAATTTTGTCCAGTTTGCTTTAAAAGCCAGTCATGAAGCGATCGTTGAGAGCGGATTGGATTCTTATACCGGTGATCCCTATTCTATTGGCGTGATTATCGGATCGGGTATTGGTTGTCTTCAGGCGATAGAGCATGACTACGAAGTTTTCCTCAAACGCGGCCCAAAGAAAATATCTCCCTTTCTTATTCCTACTTTAATTACAAATGAAGCCGCCGGTAACGTGGCGATTCATTATAATTTTCGCGGTCCAAATTTTTGTACTGTTACGGCTTGCGCTTCCGGCGCCCACGCGATTGGCGAAGCCTATCGCACAATAAAGTGCGGCAGTGCCGAAGCGATAGTTTGCGGCGGTACAGAAGCAAGCATTACTTATCTTGGTGTTGGCGGCTTTTGCGCTTTAAAAGCTCTTTCTACCAGGAATGATGACCCGACAAAAGCCAGCCGCCCTTTTGATAGAGACCGAGATGGTTTCATTATAGCTGAAGGAGCAGGAATTCTTGTTTTGGAAGAATTGGAACACGCGAAAAAACGCCGAGCAAAGATATTAGCTGAAGTAGTTGGATACGCGGCAACTTGCGATGCTTATCATATAACGGCTCCGCGTCCTTCCGGAGAGGCCGCGGCAAAAGCTATGTCATTAGCTTTAAAAGAGTCGGGCCATTCTTTAGACTGTAACATTTATATTAACGCTCATGGTACAAGTACTCAGTTGAACGACAAAATGGAAACTAACGCTATTAAACTTGCTTTTGGGGATAAAGCGACTGATGTTAACATCAGTTCAACAAAATCGGTTATGGGCCACACTCTTGGCGCTGCTGGCGCTATTGAGTTTATTGTTTGCCGTATGGCTTTAGAAAACAGCGTTATTCCGCCTACAATCAATTATGACAGTCCCGATCCTGAGTGCGATCTTAACTATACCCCTAATAATGCTAGAGAAATGGACCTTGATCTAGCACTTTCTAATTCATTAGGCTTTGGCGGTCATAACGCCACTCTGTTACTTAAGAAATTTGTCTAATTTATTGCTTTTATCAGTAATTTTTGTTAGAATTAACAATACTTGCTCAGGAAATGTTAATCCAACGAAAAAATATTCGGGATAAAATATGCCTTTAACTATAATAGAAAAAATATTACTCAGTCATTCAAGGACAAAAGTCCTTGGTGATTTTGTTAATGCCGATGTTGATTTTTGTTTTGGTAATGATATAACCGCTCCCTTAGCAGTTAAAGAATTCATTAAGGCCGGTTTCAATTCAGTGTTTGATACTAAAAAAATAGGCTTTATTTGTGATCATTTTTTGCCGGCTCGGGATGCGAAAGCTGCCAACAATGTTGAACTTTTAAGGTCGTTTGCTAAAAAATATAAAATAAAAAATTTTTACGATATTCATCAATGCGGTGTCGAACATGTTTTTTTAATAGAACGCGGACTGATCCAGCCTGGTCAATTAGCTATAGGTGCTGACTCGCATACCTGTACTATGGGCGCGCTGGGCGCGGCATCGTTCGGAGTCGGGTCAACGGATTTGGCCGCGGCGATACATCAGGGTAAATGCTGGTTTAAGGTGCCGGAAATTATTAAGTTTGTCTATAAAGGAAAACCTAAGAAATGGGTATCGGGAAAAGATTTTATTTTAAACACTATCGGCCGAATCGGTGTTGATGGGGCAATGTATTCGGCTATGGAGTTTAGCGGACCGGCAATCAGAAAGCTGAATATGGAAGCCCGGTTTACAATGACGAATATGGCGATTGAAGCCGGAGGAAAAACCGGTATTATTGAACCGGATGATATTACTTTTTCTTATTTGAAAAGTGCGCAAGGCAGCCGGTTTAAGTTTAAAAAAACAATGTTACAGCTAAAAAGTGATAAAGGAGCAAAGTATAAAGATACTGTTGATATTAACGTCGCGGACTTAGAGCCTCAGGTAGCTTGTCCGCATCTTCCCAGTAACGTCAAGCCGGTCAGATCTTTGAATAAGGTTAAACTGAATCAGGTGGTTATTGGCTCCTGTACTAACGGCCGAATATCGGACCTACGGATTGCGGCTAAAGTGTTAAAAGGCCGGCCGGTTAAAAAAGGTGTGCGGGCAATTATTCTGCCGGGCAGTCCGTCGGTCTATAAACAGATGGAGAAAGAGAAACTGTTGAAAGTTTTTTTAGACAGCGGTTGTATCGTGACGCCTCCGACTTGTGGGCCTTGTTTAGGCGGACATTCCGGCGTTTTGGCTAAAGGTGAAGTCGCTTTAGCAACGACAAACCGGAATTTTATCGGAAGAATGGGGTCACCGGAAAGTTTTGTTTATCTTAGCTCTCCCGCGGTCGCTGCGGCCAGCGCTTTATCAGGCCGGATAACTCATCCCGAAGAGGTATGTAAATAAGGAAAATTATGCTGTTAAAAGGAAAGGCACATAAGTTTGGCGACGATATTAATACCGATGATATTATCGCGGCAACCTATCTTGATTCTCAAGACGAAAAATTTTTAGGGTCAAAATGCATGGAAAATATTGATGTTGGTTTTGCCAAAAGAGTCAACCAAGGCGACATAATTGTCGCTGGCAAAAATTTTGGATGCGGTTCCAGCCGTGAACACGCGCCGGTAAGCATAAAAGGCCTTGGCATTACTTTGGTCATTGCCAAGAGTTTTGCCAGGATTTTTTTTCGAAACGCGATCAATATTGGTTTGCCGATAGTCGAATTAAAAGAAGCTGATACAATAGCGACTAATGATACTCTTGAAGTTGATTTGTCGGTTGGTTTAATTAGAAATATAACCCAGGATAAAACTTATAAAACCAGTGTTTTTCCTGATTTTTTAAGCGGGATTATAATTTCTGGCGGGTTATTAAAATGGGTGAAAACTCAAAAAGGGGGTAGAAAATGAAAATACCTAAAAATAAGATAAGAGTAAATATCGTTTGTATGGACCACTCCTTTATTCGCGGTTATGTTCATGTTGACGAAGGTTTACGTTTGATGGATTTTCTCAATACCCGTGATCAGCATTTTATTGTTGTGACGGAAGCTTCGGCCCAAAATATTGGAGATATTCGTTCTTTTAAATTGGTAAGTGAGCTGACGAAGCGGCATGGGATAATCGCTCTTAACAAGGATTCAATCAAATGGATAGAAGAAGTAAAAGGTAAAGACAAAGATCAAGGTCAACTTTAAGGAGGGTAGGCAAAAATGTCAAATCAAAAATACAAGATCGCGGTAATTCCCGGGGATGGAACCGGACCAGAAGTTATCAATGAGGGGTTAAAAGTTCTTGACGCCGCGGCATCTAAATTCGGGTTTTCTTATGATAAGGTTAATTACGATATCGGCGGGCAGCGTTATTTGGATACGGGAGAGATTCTGCCGGAAACGGTAGTTAAAGAGTTAGGCGGTTTTGATTCTATATACCTTGGCGCTATCGGTGACCCTCGAGTTAAGCCGGGTGTCTTAGAAAAAGGTATTCTTCTGCGTTTAAGATTTGAGTTAGACCAATATATAAATCTGCGGCCGATAGTCCTTTATGACCGACGGTTTTGTCCATTAAAAGATAAGACTGAGGAACAAATTGATTTTGTTGTCGTTCGGGAGAATACCGAAGGCCTTTACTGTGGTGCCGGAGGATTCTTGAGGAAAGATACTGAAGATGAGGTTGCGATTCAGGAGAGTATTAATTCTTACAAAGGAGTTGAGAGGTGTATTCGCTTTGCTTTCGAGTATGCCCGTAAACGCAATAAAAATAAAAGGCTGACTCTTTGCGGCAAAACTAATGTTTTGACTTTCGCTTTTGACCTTTGGGAGCGGACCTTTAATAAATTATCGAAGGAATACCCTGATGTTGAAACCGATTACGCTCATGTCGACGCGACTTGCATGTGGATGGTTAAAAGCCCGGAGTGGTTTGATGTTATCGTTACTGATAATATGTTCGGCGACATAATTACTGATTTAGGAGCGATTGTTCAGGGCGGAATGGGTATTGCTGCCGGAGGAAACATAAATCCTCAAGGCGTTTCGATGTTTGAGCCGATTGGCGGAAGCGCGCCTAAGTATACCGGTAAAAATGTTATTAATCCTTTAGCGGCGATATGTGCGGCATCAATGATGCTTGATACTTTAGGCGAGGATAAAGCTGCTCAAGCGATTGATCTTTCAGTTAGAAAAATAGTTAAGGAAAAGTTAGAGAGTTTAGCCGCTGGGCGGATGGGCTATTCTACAACCGAGGTCGGTGATTTGGTTGTTGCTAATCTCTAGAAAAAGGTTTTAGGAGATATACATGAAACAGGTTACAGTAGGGGTAGTTGGTGTAGGGGTAGTTGGTATCGAAATTCTGAATATTTTACGAGAACGTAATTTTCCTTCAAAAAATATCAGAGTTTTTGCCCGTAGTGAACGGGATATCGAAATTGACGGTAGACTTTACACAGTTGAAGCAATCGATAAGGCTTCGTTTGCCGGTATTGATATCGCTCTTTTCGCCGGTACTGAAGGGGAAGCTGGTGCTTCAACGCTTTATGCTTCTAAATTTATTGAAGAAGGAGCAGTTGTTATTGATAACGGATCGGATTTTAGGATGAAAGACGGTGTTCCCTTAATAGTTCCTCAAGTCAATCGTGAAAGGATAGCAAATCATAAAGGTTTAATCGCTAATCCTAATTGTACAACGATACAGATGGTAGTTGCTTTAGGAGGAATACAAAAAAAATTCGGGTTGGAACAGATTATTCTTACTAGTTTTCAGGCTACTTCCGGTGCTGGTAGAAGTGCTGTCTCGGCATTGTGGGATGAGTCTAAAGCGATAGTTAACAGCAACGATAAGGCTGGAAATTACGCTGATATAAATAAAATATTACCGAAAACTTCGGGAGTTTTTAGTCATCAAATAGCCTTTAACGCGATTCCTCAAATTGGAAGTTTTCAGGAAGGTAATTATACTTCCGAAGAATGGAAAGTAATTAAAGAAACTCATAAAATCTTCGCTGACAGCTCGATAAAAGTGTCAGCTACTTGTGTTAGAATCCCGGTTTTTACGGCTCATTCTGAAGCGATATATTTTACGGTTAAAGAAAAGGCGACTTTTAATCAGATAGCGGATGTTCTCGCCGCGTCAGAAGGTGTCATCTATTCGGCCAAACCTGAGGATTATCCTTTAGCCTTGGAAGTTGAAGGCAAAGACGAAGTCTTCATCGGCCGCCTTCGTCGCGACCCTTTTCAGGAAAACGGATTCTGGATGTGGTGCGTCGCTGATAATCTGCGTAAAGGCGCGGCTTTGAATGCTGTTGAAATAGCTGAATGTCTTCTTAAGGATTAGCCCTTTTATCCATAGATTTACATCGGATAAACAGTTCTTAGGCTGACTTTGTTTCTTAAAAATAATTGTTTAAAAGCCGCGTCCTCAACCCTCAATATTTTCTCTGTTTTTTTTGTGCTATAATACTTTTATGAAGAATATTTTTGTAAAGTTAGAGTATTGCGGAACAAATTACTTTGGTTTTCAGATCCAGAATAAAAAAAACAAAAAAGAGGTTTCGGTACAGGAACTATTTGAAAAAGCTCTTAAAAAACTTTTTTGCCGGATAATCCGAATTAGTTATTGTTCCCGAACCGATAGAGGCGTCCATGCTAAAGCTCAGTGTATTAATTTTAAAGTAGTTACGGATATTCCGGTTAGAAATATTAAAAAGGCGCTTAACTCTTTTTTACCTGATGACATAAGAGTTAAGGCGGTAAAACTTGTTCCTCTTGATTTTCATGCCCGTTTTTCAGTTTCATCTAAAATCTATCGTTACGTTATCCACAATAGTTCTATTTTTTCTGTTTTTTTAAAAGATTTCAGTTGGCACTACTCTGGAGGACTTAACATATCACTTATGAATGAAATATCAAAAAAAATGATTGGTCACCGGGATTTTTCTATCTTTGCGAAAGAGGCTAAAACCTATAAAAGTTGTAACCGTCATTTAAAGAGAATAGATATAAAAAGAAGAAATTCTTTTATATACATTGATATTGAGGCTGATGGTTTTTTAAGAAATATGGCGAGGAATATCGTTTCTTTTTTAGTTAATGTCGGAGCGGGGAAAATATCGATTGTTGATGCTAAGCTTATTTTGAGTCGCGATAAATTCTATCACAATTTCCCGGCACCGCCAGAGGGCCTTTACCTTAAAAAAGTTATTTATCCCTAAAAGTAGGTTGGAATCTTTTAAACCCATCTTTATTAAATCTGGTTTTCATAAAAAGTTTAATTTTTTGATAAATCTATCACAGATTTAACTTTTTCTCCTCTTTTGCTAAATTTAAGGTTCCTGCGGCTTTGCTTGGTGCGGGAGTTTATTTTTATCTTAAAATAATCCAAATAATCGAAGAAATTGTGATATGTATGGTGGATTTTTTTTGAGCTTGTGGTATAATAAAAAACTATGAAAAAGCATATTTTAGTTATCCTTATTTTGGCTGTTTTTTTAAGTTCCGGCTGTTATTCCTTCCGAAAGAAGTTTGTTCGCAGCAAGAAGGAATCAAAAGAATCCCCGGTATACGTTAATTTTAAGGAATATCCCACAAATCCGTCGAGAGAAAGGTATAGTGAGTATTATCTTTTTATACGGGGCTGGCTTGATGATTTAACGACTGCCTTGAGTCGGGAGGGAAGTTTTAAACGGCAAAAACGGGCGGTAAATGAAGCGATAATGAATATGGAACAAATTATGAGCTTTTTCACAGTCGAGGGACAACAGGTCCTATACCCGATTTATGACGAACTGAGGCAGTTTAGGGAAGAGTTGATTAAAAACCCCAGCATGAGTGAGCTGCGTCGCAACTCTTACATCAAAAAGATAGAGCAGATTAAGCGGAGTTTTGAAGCTGATTTCAACTTTTCTTCTGTTGGTCGCTGGTTTCCGTCGGAATGATGACAGTTAAGTTCTTCTTTTAGCCGGCCAAGATATCAAAACTCTAAGTAAATAAGTTATGAATAATCTGGAATTAAAAATTTTTCCCCTCGGTAAGTTGATGGCTAACAGCTATCTTGTCTATGATCGTCAGGATAGAAAGGGTTTTATAGTTGATTTGCCTTCTTCTTGTGAAACTTTAATCGACTATATTAATGAACAGGGAATTGATGTTTTGTTCGTCGCCTTAACCCATGCTCATTTTGATCATATCGGCGGATTAAATGTTGTTGAGAAACCTTTTTATGTTCAGGAAGAGGATCGAATCTTTTTAACTGATCCCCAGCTTAACGGATCAGCTTTATTTGCGGATCCGGTAATTATAAATCGTCCTTCTATTCTATACCCTGATTTGCCGCTTAAATTTAAGGATTTTGATATTGAGATTATTAAAACTCCCGGGCATACTCCAGGCTCGGTTTCTTTAAAAATAGCTAACTGGCTTTTTACGGGGGACACATTGTTTTATCATTCAATTGGCCGTACAGATATTCCTTTAGCGTCAACGGATGTTATCCTTTCGTCAATAACTAATAATCTTTTCTCTTTAAACGATAACCTAATTGTGTATCCTGGACATGGTTCTTCAACGACTATTGGCGAAGAAAAAAAAGAGAACCCGTTTTTTTAAAAATTAGGTAGTTTTTCGGGATCAAGGCTTTGGCGGTAAAGCAGGAAGGTCGTGGCGATGGATTTTTATTATGATGCTTTTCTGGATTATTTAAGGGTAGAAAAAGGTCTTTCGAAAAATTCAATATTAGCCTACGCAAACGATCTTAAACGTTACCGGCAGTATCTTTCAAGTAATAGCATCACTAATCCCGGTAAAATAACTCGTAAGGAAATAATGGATTTTCTTTTTTCTTTAAGGGGTACTTTATCTCCCCAGAGTATTTCGCGGCTTCTCTCGACTTTAAAGAACTTTCATCGCTTTTTGCTGCGGGAAAAGATTGCCAGTATTGATCCGGCTGATTTAATAGAAACGCCGAAACTAGACAAGAAAATCCCGTCGTTTCTGACTTTTGAGGAAGTAGAAAAACTTTTAAAAGCTCAGGATGTAAAAAAAGCGCAAGGATTGCGGGATAAAACCATTTTAGAGCTTATTTACGCGACAGGTCTAAGGGTGTCAGAGCTATCTTCGCTTAAATTAAGCGATATGAATTTGGATATCGGCTTTCTTAAATGCAAGGGTAAAGGCTCGAAAGAGCGAATCGTACCGGTCGGTAAAGTAGCTCAGAGTTATTTGGAAAAGTATTTAATAAGCGCGCGGCCTAAACTTTTAGGTAAAAAAGTTAATGATTTAAAGATCAACAATTTATTTCTTGCTCAGGGAGGTCGGACATTCAGCCGGCAAAGCGTTTGGAAGATGATAAAGCAAATAGTTAAAAAGGTGGGGATAAAGAAACCGGTCAGTCCTCATACTCTGCGGCATTCTTTTGCTACTCATCTTCTTGATGGCGGCGCGGATTTGCGAAGCGTTCAGGAAATGCTGGGGCATGTCAGTATAACAACGACCCAGATTTACACTCATATAAACAGCAAGCGCCTTAAAGAAATACATACACGTTTTCATCCTCGTTCTAAATGACGCGGGATTTATAAAAAGGGGTAATAAAATGAAAAACAAATTTAAAAAATTGTCGCAGGAAACACAGGATTTTTTAAAAGTTATTTCTAGTTTAGCTTCTAAAATGAATGTTTCAATTTATTTAGTCGGCGGAGTAGTGAGAGATATGATGATCGGTAAAGGGCACTTTGATTTGGATATTTTAGTCGAAGGCGATGCCATCGCTTTTGCTAAAAAAGTTTCGGATCATTACGATCTTAGTTGTAAAAAACATCATGCTTTCGGTACGGCAACGGTATATTTTGAAAATTATAAAATTGATTTTGCGACAGCCCGAAAAGAGACCTATTCTAAGAGCGGAGCTTTACCGAAAGTGAAAGCTTCAACTTTACAAGATGACCTTGCTCGTCGAGATTTTACGATTAACGCTATGGCGGTTAGTCTTAACAAAAATGATTACGGGAAAATTATAGATCTTTATGGCGGGCAAAAGGATTTAAAGGCTTCATTGATTAGGGTTTTGCATGATCAAAGTTTTATGGATGATCCGACCAGAATATTCAGGGCTATTCGTTTTGAACAGCGGCTTTCTTTTAGTTTAGAGAAAAATACACTTAAATTGCTAAAGGCGGCGGTTAAAAATAACGCTCTTGCTTTAGTTAATCCACATCGGATCAGAGAGGAACTTATTTTGCTGTTAAGTGAAAATATCCCCGACAGAGTTATTAAAAGAGTATCGAGCCTTTTAGGTTTAAACTTTATAGCTAAAGGACTTATTTTGAAACCGGCCGCTTTAACTTTAATAACCGAGATAAGCAAAGTTTTAAAATTTTATGATCGAAAGTTCAAAAAGAATAGAGTGCTCAAGACCTGGATACTACACCTTGCAGCTTTGATTATTGATTTACCGCTTAAGTCGGTTGAAGGCTTCCTGGAAGATTTCGGCTTTAAAAAAGGCGAAAGAATAATTATTCTTTCGATAAAGGAAAACTATCTTAAAATAAAGAAACTTAACGCTAAAACAAAACCGCATGTCATATATCAAACTTTTGATCCTTTAAGCTTTGAGACGATAGTTTTCTTTTACGCCAGCTTTCCCAAGGGGTCTGTCCGCAAGCAAATAGAAGATTTCCTTGATGATTTAGTGCATGTAAGAGTTTTAATTAAAGGCAACGACCTTAAATGTCTGGGGATAACGCCTTTCAGCATTTACAATGAACTTTTAGAAAAATTATTGCTGGCAAAAATGGATAATAATTTAAAGACCAAAGAAGATGAGCTGGAAGAAGTAGAAAGAATATACGCTTCTATTATTCCTGATATCTATAAGCAGTGAAGGTTGCTTGGTTATTGTATTAATAATTTGGGACATTTCAGCTATTAAATTTATCAGTTGTTTTCAGCAATGGGAGGCAATTTATGTCGTTACGAATGGATAAAGTCAACAAAGAGATCTTTCGTCAGCTTACCAGAATAATTCAGGAGGAAGTTGATGATCCTTGCTTAAGTTTTTTATCAATCACTCGGGTTGAGACAACCAGAGACTTGAGGGAGTGTAAAGTTTTTTTTAGCCTTCTGAATGAAGAGCATTTACCGCGAGCTGTGGAAGCGTTAAAAAAAATGAATAAGTTTTTGCGTGGCAGTTTAGGCCGGGCGCTATATATAAAAATTACACCTCAGTTGCATTTTATTCCCGATGAATCTATAAAATACAGTGTTGATATAAATACTAAGATAGACCAGATAATAAACGAAGAGTCGCGATGAGGCGGGAATTTAAAAAAGTAATCGAAAAAATCAAGACAAGCAGAAGTTTTCTGATAACTGCTCACATGAACCTTGAAGGTGATGCCTTAGGCTCAGAGTTAGCTATGTATTTACTTCTCAAAAAATTAAAGAAAAAAAATGTAGTTATATATAACCATGATCCGGTACCGGAGAGCTATAAATTTTTGCCGTATTCCCGTAACATTAAGACATCATTGAAAGGAGAAAAGTTTGATGTCGCTTTCGTTTTAGACTGTTCCGATTCTTCCCGTACCGGTAAAGTAAAAGATTATCTTAACAATGCCGGCTGTATCATAAATATTGATCATCATATAAGTAACACTCTGTTTGGTGATATAAATTGGGTCGAACCTAACCGGATATCAACCTGCGAAATTTTATATTGGTTGTGCGATCGGTTTCATGTAATGGATAAGAATATCGCTTTGTGCCTTTATACCGGTATATTTACTGATTCCGGCAGTTTTACTTATGCTAATACTAACGCCAATACTCATAAGATAATTTCTCAACTTATGAAATATCCTATTCACCCTAACCATATTTATGAGAATTTAAACAGCTGTTGTGTCCTATCGGATTTAAAAATAATGTCTAAGGTGTTTTCTCTTTTAGAGTTGGACGCTAATAAAAAGATCTGTTGGGCAAAACTTCAGCATTGGCAGGAAGGCCAGCATGATTTAACTGAAACCGTTTTTAATATGATGCGTCTTCTAAAAGGTGTGGAAGTTTTTATCCTTTTTAAAAAGGTCGATAAGAATAAGGTTAGGGTAAGTTTTCGTTCTCGAGGTAAAATAAATGTTAACCGGGTGGCAAAATTTTTCGGCGGCGGCGGGCATAAAAACGCCAGCGGTACAACCACCGAAGATACACTGAGTGGTGCCGAAAAAAAAATAATAACTTTTGTTAAACGTTATACTGATCGTTTAAAAAAATAGCTTAATTAGGCAAACAATGAAGACAAATCAAAAAGATGGGATACTGCTTATAAATAAGGCCCCGGGTCTAACCAGCCACGATGTTGTTGATATCGCTAGAAAAAAACTGGGGATTCGGAAAATAGGCCATGCCGGAACCCTTGATCCTTTAGCTGAAGGTTTATTGATTCTGCTTGTTGGTAAGTCAACAAAATTGTTTTCGAAATTTGTCGGATTTGACAAGGAATATCTGGGTATTATGAAGCTGGGTGAAATCACTTCTACCGGCGATTCCGAAGGCGAGATCCTTGAGAGTAAAGATCCTTCCTTTGTTACGGAAGATCGTCTTCGAGAAGTTTTTTCTTCTTTCGAAGGCCAAAGCGACCAGATACCTCCGATGGTTAGTGCTGTTCGTGTTGGGGGCAAGAGGCTTTATGAGCTTGCTCGTCGCGGGATTGAAGTTGAACGAAAACCGCGGCAAATACAAATCTATAATTTAGAAATAATGAAAATAGAGTTTCCTTTGATCGAATTTAAAATGCATTGCTCAAAAGGGACTTATGTTCGCAAATTTGCTGAAGATATCGGCGCTAAATTAGAATGCGGAGCGCATATGCTTAAGATCAAACGTCTAAAAATCGGCACTTACAGTCTGGATCAAGCCCATAGAATCGATGATATAAATGAGAGTCATTTACGAAAATTTACCCTCGAAAAGAATTGATTGTATCGCGACAATCGGTGTTTTTGATGGTGTTCATTTGGGACATAAATTCCTTTTTGATCGCTTATCGGTTTTAGCTTCTCAAAGCGGCCTTTCTTCCTTGGCGATAACTTTTGATATTCTTCCTGAAAAAATTTTGTCTAATGATTTTTGCGGTTCGCTCACTGATATCGAAGCAAAGCAGTTTCTTATATCCCAATTTGGTTTGGACATGCTTTGGGTATTAAAAACTGACGCGAAATTACTTAGTTTGTCAGCAGATTCTTTCCTTAAGGTTGTTACTTCAAGCTTTAATATTAAAAGGCTTGTTGTTGGTGATGATTTTAGATTCGGTAATCAGGCTAAAGAAGATATTACTTATCTTCAAAAGGTTTCTTCTCGCTATGGTTTCGAAGTTGAATCATTAAAAAAACAGCGTATAAATGGTCAGATTATAAGCAGTACTTTAATTCGTGATCTTATAAGAAAAAGCTCCTTTGCTCAGGCGGAATCCTTTCTTGGCCATCAATACCGCTTGCGCGGCCGGGTCGTTAAAGGTCTTGGTATCGGTAAAAAACTCGGATTTCCTACACTTAACATTTATCCTTTCGATTATATAATCCCTAAGTCAGGCGTTTATGCCGGTTATGTTTGGGCTGAAGGTAAAAAATATCCGGCAGCTTTTAATATCGGAACTCGCCCTACTTTGGTTAACCTTGGCCAGGAAATAGTTGAAGCCCATCTTATAGGTTTCAAAAATAACATTTTAGGTGATGTTGTCGAGTTAGAGTTTGTCGAGCGATTACGCGATGAGAACAAATTTCGGTCTCATCAAGAGTTAAAAGCCGCTATTGCCGCTGATGTTAAACGGGTAAGGACAAAATATTCCGCTAAAAATAACGATAATTAGAATCATTTTTATTCTCTCGCCCTGATTTTTGTTTCAAATCGTACAAAAAAAATAGCTAAAAATCTTTTTTTTCCTTCAAAATGTTGTGTTTTGCGGTAAGCCGGGCACAACTTATGGTGGTATAGGGATTAATTGACCAAATTGCCTTGACAAAAAAGGGTAAAAGTCATATATTTGTATTGTGGAGTGAAGTGGAGGAAAGTGGAATGTGGTATGGCCAATATTTCCATACATTAGATAATAAGGACCGGTTTATCCTACCTGCTAAGTTTAGAGAGAAACTTAAAAAGTTAGCAAAGAAGAAATTCTATATAACTAGAGGACTTGATAATTGTTTATTTCTTTTTGATCAGGCTATTTGGGAGCAATTGGAGGAGAAATTGAGAGAAATTCCTTTTACCAGGCAGCAGGCACGTTCTTTTAACCGATTATTGTTCAGCGGCGCTCAGGAAATAGATATTGATTCTCAAGGCCGAATGGTTGTTCCGGGGTATCTTAAAGATATCGCTTCGATTAAACGGGAAATTGTTATTGTTGGAGTTGCTGACCGTATGGAAATTTGGGATAAAGATATCTGGAATAAGTTTTATAATTCCAACAATAATAAATTTGAAGAAGTTGCTGAAAACCTTTTTGGCTAATAATATTACTAAGGGTATTTCAAATGATAATGTCGTGTTGTGAACCAAGAGTGCAAATGGAAAAAAGTCCTTATCACTATCCGGTGATGTACAGAGAAGTGTTGGAGCACTTAAATCTTAATAATGTGCGTGTAGTAGTCGATTGTACCTTAGGGTTAGGCTCGCTTGCTTCTAAGCTGCTGGAAAAGATGCCGGCTGACTCTATTCTTATTGGATTAGATCGGGATGAAAGATCTCTCAATATAGCTTCTCAGCGTCTTTCTTCTTTCGGGAGCCGGGTTATTTATTTCAAAAGTGATTTTTTAAATCTTGATGATGTTTTAGGCGACCTTAAAATTCAGAAAGTTGATGCTTTCATTTTTGATTTAGGGATATCGACTTATCAGTTATCTG
>JAQTSA010000144.1 GCA_028711575.1 Candidatus Omnitrophota bacterium
CTGAGCATGCTTAAAAGCGGCGAATTGTACCGCCCTGAAAGAGTTTTTATGCCGGTTTAATTGTCAATGAACGTTCTTTGAAAATTTGTTATTTTTTGCTTTATCCTTTATAGGATGTCTTTAATTATTTTTTTGACATTAACGAAAGTGATTTACCGGCAGATGTTAAACCGCTTTAAATCACTATTTTTTACCCAGCCTAATTTTCCGTCGGCCCGGCTTATTTTTGACCATTCTTCAAACGAATCTATAACTCTGACTGTCATCCCCTGGTAAAGATTAAAATGTGAAGTAGCATCTGCCCGCGGCTCAAAATTAGCCGAACTGGCATCGTTAATGACAATTGCTTCGCTTTCGTACCGGGATTTCAAAGAAATAAAGCTTATTAAAAAATAAACAAAAACGAGGAAGGAAAAAGCGGTTAAAACATCAAGGACTGTTTTCCTTTGACGAAAAACAAGTTTTATCAAAATAAAAATCACTAACAAATAAAAAAACGCTGTACCCAGGATTACTATCTCATCAAGGGAAAGTATAGTCGCGCTAGATTCAAATAACTTAGTTAAAAAGGAACTGGTATTTTTAAATTCTGTATTAACCAAAAGCGATTGGAGGTATTTAAGATTAAATCTAATATCAGAATCGCGCGGCGCTTGCCTCCGGGCAGTTTCATAATAAAAAGCAGCCTGTCCCAGCTGCTGCTGACGGAAATAACAATTAGCGAGATTGTAGTATATCCCGGCCTGACGATAACCTGATTTAATTAGGCTTTGATAAAGGTCTTGAGCCCTAGAATAATCTCCCTGCTCATAAAAACCATTAGCTAAATTGAAATCATCAGGCAATTTGCTTTGACTCTGAGCCCAAGAGCTTAAAACATACAGGCTAAGACACAAAGAGAAAATAAAAGCTGATAACCTAAATCTTCTGATCATACTTTGCCTTTGGTTTCAAAATAATTTACTACCCGTTTCAAAATTTCGATTGAAGAAGACATATCACTCTCACTGGAATCTAAACCGGAATACCTTGCCAAATCACAGAGTGAGAATAAATTTCTTAAGTCATATAAAACATTTTTGTCGACATTTCTTTCAAGCATAACCGTATCAATAAAATCCTGAGTTATTGATGAAGACGGTAAATGAAATCTCGCGCCAAGATACTCCTGTAAAGTCCTAAAAACAAGTTCATAAAATTTATCAGTCGCTTTGATGCTCTTTAATTTTTCAGCTTTAACTAATCTTTTTTTTATCTGACGGGAAACTTTAAATTTCCGGGCATATATTTTGTCAGTTCGAATTTTAAATACCTTATGGCTTACGGCAAATAAAACCGCAACCAGAAAAATCAAGCCAAAGTTTCCCGCCAAATAACTAAAACGGGTAAAGATAAGGCCCGGCGTTTTCTTAAAAACGGGAATAGTTTTTTTTATGTAACGGATATCGTAACCTAAAACATCCGGTTTAGCTAAGTTCGCTTTAATCGAATCTTGGGGCTGAAAAAGAGGTATGTTTTTATCAGCCGCAAAAGGCACAACAGAAATCGATACCGGGCCTTGAGATAAAGTTTTATAACTACCGGTTTCAGAATCAAAAAAAGAAAAGCTTATCCTCGGTATCTCGTTTACTGAATCATTTTTTGGGATTAAAACATACTCGAAAATTTTACTAGTTTCAGTCTCGGAAACTTTTGGGTCATAGACTTTAAATCCTTCGCCAAAGCTAACAGCTGATAAATCGACAGTTTTAAAATTGCCCTTGCCATTTATCATAAGTTTTAAAGTCAGAGGGTCCCCGGCTTTAACTTTTCGAGGACTAATCGAAAGGCCAAGATCATAGTCGCCGATTGCCCCTTTAAAATCTTTCGGTTTACCGGCTTTAGGTAAAGCTGAGACTTCAATATCCTTTGACGAAGATGCGATATCGATCGGATACTTTTCATAACCGGAAAAAAACCGGTCAAAGAAATCGTCATCAAAAAAAGCTCCCTGACTGCTGGCTGGCCGTTTGCTCTTAATTATCAGATTTAAGTGTATCGTTGCCGGGCCCAGCTCTAATTTGCCGGCTATCGGAGAAAAAACTTCAGTCATAAATTCGATAACATTATAGGAAAGACCATCAAGAACTTCCTGATATTTTCCGGTTTCCCGCAAACCTTCGTTGACCATCGCCGAATGACGAAAATCGATTTTAGGGCTATACTCAAGCTGAACCTTATTAACATAAAGCTTGAGCATAACCGGAATAATTTCGTTGACATAAACCTGAGACTTTAACGGTTCAATCCTTAAAAAGACCTTATCATTTAAACTGGCCAGGCCGCTATCTTTATCTGAAACTTGTTGGTCTTTGAATTGATCGAAAATTTCCACAAAAAAAGGCTTAGATCTGTAGGTTTTACCGTTATAATCAACAGCAATCGGTTTAATCTCAAATTTCCCGGCCTTAACCGCCAGCAAACGGTAGATATGATCGATCGAGGTCTGAGTATTACCGTTAACAACAGTCATGCTCATTGAAGGACCGCGATACTGAACCTTAAAACCTTCAAAGTCTTCTAACTTGACTGGATCAATTTTACTTATCCCTTGAAAAGATAATGTCAATTCAGCCGTTTCACCAAGGCCAAGTCTGCTTTTGTTAACACTAGCCTCAAAGGTTAGATCTTTGCTATAAGATAAAGTTGCCCCTAAAAAAAAGATAGCTGAAACACAAATAAAAGTGAAGTATTTATAGTTCATAATCAGAGAATATTTACCATTCATTATACACTGGCTTATTATTTTTCAATTCTATTTTTTGCCGGTACATATGTTTAGGTTCTTCCCGGGTCCGGTAACTTTCAAGCAAAAATTCGGCCTGTTGCTTATCCATACTTTGAACAGTCAAATCGCCAGAGGAGCTATCCTCCCGTTTAAGCCCCCGAGGCTGTTCTTTTCTTTCGGGTTGACTGATTTGATCATCAGAAGAATCCGTTTGATCTTCTTTTTGATCGAAACCATTCTTATCATTCTGACGGGTGTCAGTTAGATCCGACTGCCGGGATTTTTTTGGGTCCGGTTCTGATGATTGATGACTCTTTTGGCCAGCGCTATTTTCCTGTTCCTGACTGCTGTTCGTTTGGCTCTGCTTCTTCATTTGCTGATATTTTTCGTTTAATTCCTTTAACTTTTCTTCTGCTAACTTTAGGTTGTACTTAACATCCTCGTCTTTAGGTTCAAGCTTAAGGCTTTCTCTAAAATGATCAACTGAATTAGTTAAAACATCAACCGCGGCCTTCAAATCCTTATTTTCCAGCTCTTGGCCATAGCGATACTCGGTTGTCCCCAAATTATAATAAACCGGGCCAAGTTTTTTTTTATCAACCGCTAAAAGGCTTCGATTGAAAGAATCACGGGCTTTTACAAATTTATTTTGCTTGTAGAACGCGGCACCCAAATTAAAAGAAATTAAACCGGAATCCTTATCCTTTTCTAATGCCCGCTGATAGGATTCCTGGGCTTTTAGAAACTGATTGTTTCGATAGAACTTATTACCCTGATTCAAATAGCTTCTTACTCCGCGAGACTGTCCTGAAGCCGCCAAAGATAAAAAAATTACAAATAAAAATAAAATTTTGACTTTAAGATTCATCTTTTGCTTCCCTTAAACATGGTTCAAAACATAATAATAAAATAGCCAAGGCAAGAGGAATTTGGAACCGTTCTATATAAACTTTTTCCATTTTTTCGTTTGTCTTAACCTTTTGCAATTGAGATATTTTTTTTTCAAAAAGATAATCCAGCCCAAACTCGATAGCATTTGCCGTAACGTAAACGCCTCCCGAATCTTGGGCAATTTCCCGCAAAACTGTCTCGTTTAGACGGCTTTTAACAACATTTCCTGACTTATCTTTCAAATAATAAGACTCTCCCCGCTCGTCAGTCAACTTTATTAATTCTCCTTCTACGGTACCGATTCCTATCGGAAATATTTTTACTTTCATTTCTTTCGCTTTCAATAAAGCTGTTTTAAGTCTGCCCTGATGATCCTCACCATCAGTGATAACAATTAAGACCCGGCTACTTGGATTATTCGCTTCAAAAGCCTTTAGTCCTTCTTCAATCGCCTCAGCGATTGAAGTTCCCTCGCGCGGTATAATATCGGCATCTAAATCTGAAAGAGCCAAACGAAACCCGCTATAATCGCTGGTTAAAGGGCATTGGATAAATGCCGCGCCGGAAAAGGCAACTAAAGCAATCCTATCACCTTTTAGCTTTTTCAGGAAATCGCCTAAAGCCAGTTTACAACGCTCTAACCTGGAAGGTAACACGTCTTCTGCCAACATGCTCTTTGAAACATCGACAGCAATTACAATATCCAGCCCTTCAGTCGAAGCCTCTTGCCAGCGCGCGCCCCACTGAGGGCGAGCAAGAGCCAGAACAATCAACAAGAGAACAAGCGTTCTGGAAATTATTTTCATTTTTCGGTTTCTGGTATTTATTGCCGAAACCATCTTATCTTTTACTAGACCGCCAGTTCAGCTTGGACCGGGCCGCGACGATCATCTCCCAGCAAGTTTCACGCCTCTGGAATGCGAATTCCACAACGGCTAAATCACTTCAAGCGTCTTCATCAAGCTTTTGACGTAAGTGTCGAATTCGACTGTTTGCCATTGCATGTGATTGCCGGTTGGGTAATCCGGGTCGATCTTTATGATGCCGTCGAGTTTTTGGGAATTTCCACCTCGACCAATTGTAGCGAAATGCGCTGCGCGTGTGGTTAAAAAAATGCGGTAAATCCAATCGTAATATAGTTAAATGCCCGGTGTGGACGAACAAAAACGCGT
>JAQTSA010000145.1 GCA_028711575.1 Candidatus Omnitrophota bacterium
AAATTAACTGGTCTATTCACGGCATATCCTCCTTGTTGAAAGGTTAGTAATTGGTAGTTACCATACCTTTTGAGGGTATGCCGTTTTTACTTATTTGTCAATTTGCGAATAATAGTTTACAGTATCGTTTGGCCAAATTAAGAATTAAGTGACTTTAAATCATAAAATATATCAAAATTATCAAAACTTAATCCGCTAAAGGGAGGATAAGGTCTTTTTTTCTCAATAGGTCATGCTATAATGTTTTGTGAAAGGGATAAAACCTTTAAAATGCTTTACACCAAATACTTATAAACTAAAAATAAAAGTTTTATTTTCGGCGATAAAAAAATTAAGTTTTAATCGATATAAATGTTACAATTTAAGTGGGGAGAAAGGTATGGCTAAACATCAGGCGTTTTCTTTAATGGAAATGCTTATCGCTGTAATGATTCTTGTCTTAGGGTTATGTGTCGTTTTGATGGCTTTTTTAAACAGTATTTTTTTAAACGCCGCTAACCGGCAATTGACGGTTGCTTCTTCTCACGCTGACTTTATTCTGGAAGAAATAAAAAATTCTGATTTCAATACCTTATCGGGTGATATTAACAATGGAACTTGGGATTGGTCGTATACAGATATCCTTTCTTTTGGACTGACGGCTTTAACTAACGAACAAATTGATGTTTCGGTATCAGGTGTTGATGAGCTTACAGTCTCAGCAAACGTTTCTTGGCAGGAGCGAACCGGACGAAATAGAAATTTGGAACTTTCAACCATAATTATCGAACCATGAAAAGTTTTACTTTAATTGAGCTTATAATTTCAGTTGTAATATTCTTTCTAATTGGCTCGGCGGTGGTTTCGGTGTTTAATATCAGTCAGACTTCTTTTCGTGACGATATCCATTACGTTGATTTGCAGCAACGGGCGCGTAACGCGATTAACGGCATGACTAGAGAAATTCGGCAAAGCAGTCCGGCCAATGTCAGTATATCAAGTGATTGGGACCAAATATCTTTTCTTATCCCTGGCGTTACAAACTCATTTAATTATTCTTTTGTTAATCAGACAATTGTTCGCCAACATCCAACGAACGTGACTAGAGATATAGTTACTAATGTGAGTAACGTGACTTTTTGTGTTTGGAAAGGTAGTTCTTGCTGTGATTCGGCCAGTGAGGATTGTACTTTGTTCAATGAAGTTTTAATAGATCTAACGTTATCTAAAACCGTAATGCAGAGAGGTTTTACTTTTTCATTAACCGAAAAAGTGAGGTTGAGAAATGAATAAAAAGAAGTCGGCGGCGCTTATCCTAGCTTTAATTGTCTTAGTAACTATGGTTATTTTGTGTGTATCGATGTTTTCGCGGTCGATATCGGAATCCCGGCTTGTTATGCGTAATGCTCAGGCCAAACAGGCTTTTTGGCTTGCTGAGGCCGGAGCGAATCAAGTTGTTTATCAGTTACGGAGTAACTTTTCAGTTAGTCCTTCAACGGCTTACTGGGTAAACTCAACTCTTGCTCAAGGTGATTATTCGGTCCAAGTAAGCCCGATTACCGCTCAAACAAGAACTTTAACGGCTCACGGATACGTACCTTCTAAGTCTAATTTTGAGGAAGAGCGGGTTATTGTCGTTAGCGTAAAGAAATATATTCCAGCTAACTTTTATGATTACGCGATTTATTCTTCGGGAAACATTGATATTAACGGTGATGCTTACAGTGTTGAAGGCAAAGTTATTTACGCGACAACATATGATGTTGAGCATCCCGGTGGTGTTACCGGTACAGTGACTAATGATCCGTTAATTAATCCGTTATCGCGCCTTGATTTTGAGGCGGTTTATGCTATCAGCGATGCTCAAGGAAATGTCTATGATGCTGACCGGATTCAGGATGTTCGCCGGGGGCGAGACAGTTTTCCCACCGATTTTTGGTATACCAGAGCTGACGATTCCCTAGATAATGATGCTGATGGTATAACAGACGAAAGTGATGAGTGGGTACCGAACGTTGTTTACGTTGAAACTGATTTACAGGTTACGGGAAGTTTTGGCACTATTGGAGGATTTTATGTAGTGGTTGGCGACGTACTGACTGATCCGGAAGACACGGCTGATGCTACTGTTAATGGTGTTGGCACGATAGAAGGCGCAGTTTATACTCGGGGTAACTTCAGAGTTAATGGCGGCGGCGGTCGGTTAAATGTTAATGGCGGCGTTTGGGCTGGAAACGAAGCCCGGCTTAATGGCAGTGCCGATGTTGCCTATAATCAAGACTATATGGACGCTATTTCCGGATTGAGCATTGGTGCCAGCGCTCAAATTACCAATTGGCGTGACAACCAAAGCTTGTTTCCGATTACTCCCTAAATTTTATATTAAACAAATAAAAAATAATCTTTAATATATTAAATAGTTCTTTATATTATTCAATTATTCTTTGTTATAGTAAATTATATTAAATGGACTTGTTTTGAGGCCTGATAGTAGTTTTTTTAAAAATATAATATATCTAAATTATAACAAATAATTATAAAATGATAAAAAATGTTTTTGGTTATGTTTTATTATACAAAACTAATACAGAAACAGCAGAGAAATAACTGTTTAGTTGCTGATTCTTTTGTTAAAATAATTTTATGGCTGAATGCAATCACAAATGGAAACTGTACAAACAATACTCAAGTTATTCAATTATGATTTGTGAAAAATGCGGAAAACTCTGGACAGTTTATGATTAAAGGCGTGAGACTATTTTTTGTTTGGTTATGGTTTTTGTCTTTTGTTTTAGTTCTTGGTTGTTTTGAGTCGCCGCAAGATATAACCGCTAAACGGGAACGCGACGTCCTTGCTTATTTGCATCACCTGGTTAGTGTTGAGTCTATGTATCTTTCTAAGAATAGTCATTACGGCCGGTTTGAAGAATTGACTCAAGGGCCGCGCCCTTATCTGGCTGTTGCCGGATCGGCTTTTCGTTACCAATATAAATTTAAAATTGAAGTCTTGTCTGACCCGGTGAGATTTTTTATTGTTGCCCAGCCGCAAGATACAGTTTCTGA
Organism: Candidatus Omnitrophota bacterium; assembly: GCA_028711575.1. GTDB lineage: Bacteria > Omnitrophota > Gorgyraeia > Duberdicusellales > 4484-171 > JAQTSA01. The sequence goes on from JAQTSA010000145.1 coordinate 3,043, forward strand.
TTATAGCTATTATATAAATGATCAGGATTTAGCCTGTAAATCAAAAGAACCTAATTCTTATTGTCCAAAGTCTTATAGCGCCCGGGCTTGCCCGGTTTACTTTGAAGAGGTTGTTACTGCTAATTAAAGGTGTTTGAATAATTATGTATTTAAAAGGAGATGTGTTATGAAAAGATCAAAATTTGTCATTGCTTTTTTAATTGCTGTTTTTATGTCGTCTAATCTTTATGCCGCGACTATTATTTTAAAATCCGGCCGTCATATTACCGGTAAAATTGTCGAAGATACTGCCAATTACCTAAGGGTTATGAATCAAGCCGGATATATAAAGAAATATTCGAGAGACGAAATCCAAAAGGTTATTAGAGATAATCAATTACAGGTCGAGAGTCAGAAAGTTCCTTTACCGGAGAGAGTAACCGCTGAAAATGAAGTTGATGAAAAAGTAAATCAACCGTTAGGGATGAAAGAAGCCCAGTCGATGATTGAAAAATCAATTAAGTCTTCTGTTGATATTATGGATAAAGCAATGGATGAGTTTAAGCAGGGTGTGGGGAATTAAAGGCTATCACATGGGTACATGTGATACGTTAAACACGCGCGATAGGCGTGTCAAACTGCTCAGTCTCACGGCATTGTTCACAGATGATCACTGATTATATTTTTTCTTTGGTATAAACACCTGTTTGGATTTGAAATTAAATTTAAATACGACCATTTTACGATGTTTGACCATCGTTTGACAGCGACGTTCGAAGAACGAGCGGTTTGACAACCGTTTGACTCTTCTCCTAATAGCCATCAGCTCACGAGCTATCAGCTTCTCCCAAAAGGCTATTTCCTAAATAACATATATCTGTGATCATCTGCTGCCAAGCCGGAGGCGAGGCCTCTGCGATCATCTGTGTCCCAAGAGATTCTGAAAACGCTTTTTTTTGTCGGCCAATAAATTCTTGCATTGATTATTTTAAGCCGATAAGATGAAAGAGTAAGGTTTAAATCGGAAAGAGGAGGTTGGCCATGAAGTTAAGAGTTTTTCGTGTTGTTAGCCTTGGTGAAAATCAATTGTCCGCGGACGAGATCCTCAACATATTATCTAAATATAGCGCTTCGTTGAACGACCGATCTAACTTTTTTTCAGTTATGGATTGTACCGACGAGATTATCCGAGTTAAATCTCCGGATAAAGGCGCCTTAGTTTCATCCTAAGTCTGAATTTATTGCTGATTGCCGGTTAATGATTTTTGGATTTAGCGTGCCGTAAAAGCACAACACTATACAAATTAATGAGATTTGCACGTTTATCCTTTTAGTCTTTTCCGGAATAATCTTAAGGCACAACCATAAATTACAGCCATTGATAATTAAGTTATCACCAGGCTATTGTGTTTTTGATTGTCTTTGTTAAAATGATTGTGGTTATTGAGTTTTATTTAGATTAAGGAGGTTTAGATTAAAAATTGGTTTTTATATTTTACAGTTTTTTCCCTGGTTACAACTATTCTTTTTAATGTCGAGGTTGTCGCTCAAAACGATTCGGAAATCCTTTCTCTTCATGATGGCGAAATAAAGATATCTTTTCCCGGCGATTGGCAACGGGTATCTCTTTCGGTTGATGGGGAAGACATTCTTGAGAAAGGCTTTTCGACCCCTGTTATAATTGAACAAAAACATATGAGAGTAAATCTGCTATAATGAGGTCTCTTCTGCCCCAGGGTTAACCCTGGGGCGCAAAAAAAGGAGATCTAAAATGGGAAATAGAAAAA
>JAQTSA010000146.1 GCA_028711575.1 Candidatus Omnitrophota bacterium
AGGAAGTGTAAAATGAAAATTGTTATGATGACAAATACCTATAAACCGATTGTCTGGGGGTTGGAAAAATCGATCGAGGTTTTTTCCAATGAGTTCCGTAAACGCGGGCATAAAGTATTAATTATCGCGCCGGGTTTTGAAGGCACTGAAAAAAACGAAAAAGATATTCTTCATCTTCCTTCGATCCCTAATTTTAATCAAACCGACTTTTCGATTGAATTGCCGGTTTCCACTAAGCTTAATGGGGCGTTAAAGAAATTTAAACCAGACATCATTCATACCCATCATCCTTTTTTAGTCGGTGATACAGCTCTCAGGGCTTCCGCGAAATTTGATATCCCTATTATTTTCACAAATCATACTTTATATGAAGAAAACACTCACTATGTGCCTGGCGATTCAGAGGCAATGAAAACTTTTGTAATAAAGCTGGCACAAGGTTATGCCGATTTATGCGATCAGGTTATTGCCCCCAGCGAAAGTGTGGCAAAACTTCTGAAAAAAAGAGGTGTAAGCTCACCGATTGAAGTATTGCCAACAGGCATATATGTAGATGAGTTTAAAAAAGGCGATGGTGATACATTTCGAAAATTTTATGATATTCCTAAAGGCGCTTTTGTGGTTGGTATTATAAGCAGGCTGGCCGAGGAAAAAAATGTTTTATTCCTTTCAAAAGCAGTGGCGACATTTTTAAAGAAAAATAAAAATTGCTATTTTGCTGTTGTTGGCAGCGGCCCATTATTAAAGGAAATAGAATCAATTTTTGAGAAGAACAAGCTGTCTGAACGTTTGATTGTAACCGGCGTCTTGCAGGCTAAACAGCTTGTTAGTGCTTATGACGCGCTTGATGTGTTTGTTTTTGCTTCACATAGTGAGACCCAAGGCATGGTTTTGGCAGAGGCGATGGCCGCCGGCACACCTGTTGTAGCTGTTGACGCGCCAGGAGCCAGAGAGATTGTCAGCGACAAGCAAAACGGCCGAATCATTAAGAAAGATAATATTCGTGAATTTGCTGCCTGCCTTGACTGGTTTTTTAAACTATCAGCGCAAGAAAAAAAAATCTTATCAAAAAATGCAAAGCAGACAGCAGAGGGATATTCTGTTCCGCTGTGTGTAGATAAGGCGCTTAAATTATACACTGCAACCATTAAAATGCATCGCAAGGAAAAGGACTTGGAAAATAGTAGTTGGCGTAAAGCGATGCGTATGTTGAAAATTCAATCAGAAATAATGTCAAATACGTCTAACGCGACGGCATCGGCCATCTTTGGTATTCCGCAGGCGATAGTGGAGAATATTTCCAAGAGAATGAAGAAGGGATTAAAAAATCTTTCTGAATAGGAAGTCTCAAATAGGGATGAATTTTAAAGAAATAGTTAAATTTTTAATTACCGGAACGTTTGTTGTCGGGGTTGATATTGGCCTGTATTCTTTGCTTATTCATTATTTGCCATACGCAATTTCTAAGGGGATATCTTTTAGCTGTGGTGGGGTCGTTGCCTATTCTCTAAACAAATATTGGACTTTCGCCCGTAAGAGAAAATCAAAGTCTGAGGTGTTTCGGTTTATTATTGCCAATCTATGTGCGTTGGTTGTTAATGTGGGTATAAATAATTTAATTTTAGCAGGTAATAAAGAAAATGTGTTTATTGCTCTTATCACAGCAACTTTCATCACCGCTGTATTTACTTATGTTATTTTTAAGTTTTGGGTTTTTAAATTAACTGTAAATACTTTGCCGCGTCAATCACTCTGGCAGCTATCCCGAAGACGTTGAGATTTCGATTTAAACCCTCGTATCAGCCTTGCTATTGGGGTACGGTCTTGCCCTGCTGTTTATGAAGAGCGAGGCGATTGTTTTTCGAAAAAAAAGAAAGGATAAAAGAAGATGGCAGGTATAGGTTTTTTAAAAAAATAAAATTAAGGATTGACAGTAAGCTTCTTGACTTGTAAACTAAATAGCAATATGGCTATATAATATTCCGAGAAGTTATGAAAGATTTAGAGAGAAAATTCAAAGCATTAGCGGATAATAAGCGACTGCGCATCTTAAAGATCCTTGGTAAACAAAAGATGTGCGTCTGTGAGTTGGCTTCTGTTCTTGGTATTGCCCAGCCAAGCGTGTCCCGACACCTTAAAAAACTGAAAAAAGCCGGTTTAATAGAAAGTGAGCAAAACGGTTTTTGGACCGACTATTATATCGCTCGTAACGGCAATTGCAATTATCTGAATGTACTAATTCAGAATCTTCGGAATTGGTGTAATGATGATTGCCTAGTCCTTGAAGATTTAAAAAAAATTAAAAAAATTAAAAAAATAGATCGTCAAAAACTCTGCTCTAAAAAGTAATTTTTTTGAATAAGATGAATAGCCCTTTTGCTAAGTTAGGAGAACAAAGATGAAAGAATGGAAGAAGTTTCTGCTGATGTTTTCGGCATTTCTTGGCTGTTTCTATCTGCCGGTTGAGCTATTGCCTTTTCGTAATCCTGTTTTCGAATCTTTAGCCCTGGTTCGTTGGTACGCCAGAGAGCATGTTCTATTATGTCTTCTACCGGCTTTTTTTATTGCCGGGGCTATTTCGGTTTTTGTGAGTCAAGCTTCAGTTATTAAATACTTTGGCGCCAAAGCAAATAAGTTTCTTGCTTATAGCGTCGCCTCTGTTTCCGGTACAATACTGGCAGTTTGTTCCTGTACGGTTTTGCCGTTATTTTCCGGCATTTATAAAAGAGGCGCGGGCTTAGGGCCAGCTACAGCTTTTCTTTATTCTGGCCCGGCAATTAATGTGCTGGCTATTATTATGACAGCTCGTGTTTTGGGATGGGAGTTAGGCTTGGCCAGGGCTGTTGGCGCTATTCTTTTTAGTGTTGTCGTAGGTCTTTTGATGCATCTCATATTTATAAAGGAAGAAAGAGCAAGACAAACCCGCGGTGATTTTCATATTGGAGAAACGGAAGAAGCGAGGCCTTTATGGAAAAACGCGCTTTATTTTGTCTCGATGGTGGCTATCCTTGTTTTTGCCAATTGGCAAAAACCGCAAGATGGAGATACTGGCCTTTGGCCGGCAATCTTTAATCTTAAATGGATAATAACTTCTGGTTTTCTTGTTTTGTTAGTCGCGATGCTAATATCGTGGTTTAAGCGGCAGGAACTGAAGGATTGGACTAACGCTTCCTGGACTTTTGCCAAGCAGATAATGCCTTTGCTTCTTGCCGGCGTAGTCGTGGCTGGGTTGTTGTTAGGCCGGCCGGGGCATGAAGGTTTTATTCCATCATGGATAATTGAAAAAGCGGTCGGGGGAAATTCACTTTTAGCCAATTTTTATGCTTCGATTGTTGGCGCTTTAATGTATTTTGCCACGCTTACCGAGGTGCCTATTTTGCAAGCTTTGATTGGCGCGGGTATGGGTAAGGGGCCCGCGCTTGCCCTTCTTTTGGCTGGTCCGGCGTTGAGTTTGCCTAATATGCTTGTTATCCGGGGAGTTATCGGCACAAAGAAAACAGTTGTTTATGTCAGCATTGTTGTTGTTATGGCGACTATAAGCGGTATCCTTTTTGGCGCAATAGGTAAATAAAATTAGAAAAAGTGCACATAGATAATGGATAAAAGAATATTACACTCAATCAAGAAGATTTATTCAAGGTACAGCAAGTTGTTATTGACCGGGATAACGAAAAGACCTTGATGAAAGGGGCAGGGTATTAGGATGAAAAGAAAAGCGGAGTATATTAAAAAAATTGTCAGAAAAGGATACGCGAAAGCAATAAAACAAGCTGGATCATGCTGTTCTTCGAGTTTTTGCTGCGGCGGCACAAATCAAGCTAAAACTATAAGTAATAAAGTCGGTTATAGTGACGCGGAAATTAACGCTGTCCCTGAAGGGGCGAATTTGGGTTTTGGCTGCGGAAATCCGGTTGCCATCGCGTCATTAAGAGAAGGTGACGTTGTGCTTGATTTGGGAAGCGGCGCAGGGTTTGACGCGTTTTTGTCGGCTCAGCGAGTCGGAAAAAACGGCCGTGTTATAGGAATTGATATGACGCCAGAAATGATCGCTAAAGCTGAGAAAAATGCTAAAAAGGGCAGCTATAAAAATGTAGAGTTTCGGCTGGGAGAAATCGAGAAATTGCCGGTTGAGGACAATTCAATCGATGTGATCATATCAAACTGTGTTATTAATCTGTCGCCGGACAAGGGCATGGTATTTAAAGAGGCTTACCGGGTCTTAAAGCCTGGCAGCGGCCGGCTGATGGTTTCGGATTTGGTGTTAGCAAAAGATTTACCGGCTGAGATAAAAAATTCTGTTGAGGCCTATGTTGGGTGCCTTGGCGGAGCGATTAAGAAAGGAGAGTATTTACGTTTGATTGAGCAGGCAGGATTTAAGGATATCAAAATCATAAGCGAGTCTAGCTATCCGGTTGATGCGATGTTTGACAATCTCGAGGCTGCTCGAGACGCAATAGTAAGCATAAAAATTTCAGCAATTAAAGATTAAAACAAGGAGGTGGTGTCATGAAAATTGAGATTTTAGGTATGGGGTGTCCAAAATGCAAACTGCTTTACGCCAATGTTCAGGGAGCGTTAAAAGCGGCCGGTAAAGAAGCCGAAGTTGTTAAGGTTGAAGATTTGGCAAAAATTACTGAATACGCGGTGATGACAACGCCGGCTCTGGTTATTGATGGTGAGGTTAAATCAGCGGGCAAAGTTTTGTCTTCGGAAGAGATCCAGAGATTTCTAAA
>JAQTSA010000022.1 GCA_028711575.1 Candidatus Omnitrophota bacterium
AAGTCGGTTTGATTAAAATTAGGGATCGAAGGACGACGAAGAATATCTTTTTCGTTTTTTTCAGTGCCTGCAAAACCTGGCGTGATAATTAATACTTTATGCCCGCGTTTACGGAACTCATTGGAAAAAACCTCGATCGATTTTTCCAACCCCCAGACAATCGGTTTATAGGTATTTGTCATCATAACAATTTTCATTTTACACTTCCTTTTTAGCCTTTTTCTTTGTTATATATCTTTTCAACACGTACCCGGCAACTATCAACAACAGGAAAAGAGCGATTTTCCACCAATGATTCGGATTAGAAAACCACCCCACCGCTGAATCACCAAAATAAATCAATACGATTATGCCCGGGAAAAGCCCAATAAAAGTGGCAAGCATATACTCACCAAATTTAACCTGAGATAAGCCAAAAGCTAAATTCTGAATGTCCAACGCGACATTAGGAATTAACCGTACAAAAAAAACGCTTATAAATCCATTTCTGGCGACAGACGCGTAAATACCGTCAATTCTCCCGCCAATTAGCCGCTTAGCCCAATCATGAAAAAAATAACGCGCGGCTAAAAACTGCCAGGCAGCACAAATAAGTTCGGCAATAACAATATAAATCAACCCCGTCCATCCCCAAATAATCCCGCCAATAATTTTAACCGCTGTTGAAGGAATTAAAATAAACGGACGAATCTGATAAAACCCAATATAAATTAGCGGCCCCCAAAATCCATGCGCCTCGACAGTTCGTTTTAAATCTTCTATTTTAAAATGTAACAAATCAATATTGCATAAATGTAAAAAGAATAATCCGATCAAAAAAAGCGCAGCAGCAACCCCTATTTTTATTAAAAATTTTTTTCTTACAATCATCAAAGCACTTTCACTTTTTAATCAGATCTAACCGGAATTGTTTAAACGGATAACGACCTGCCGGGCATTATCGGAAACTAAAACGGATGCCATCCCGGGAAAACTGACTTCTATGACCGGAGCTCTTTTATGCCAATCAGCCTGCCATTCAATAAATATTTCATGGCCTGTTTTTTTTAATTTTAAAGAAACAATTCCAAAAATTGTCGGCGCGGGACCAAACAGCATCTCTTGATCGGTTTCAATCCACTCAAGCGGTAATCCGGAACAAAAAACTAACTTTTCCTGCCTTTCTTCACGAAGAAAACAATTTCTCAACATCATAACCCACTCCGCCGCCGCCCATGTATGCTGGCCATCCCCCATACACCCCCCTTTAGTCTGAGGATGAATAGCTTCGGGCCATTGGCCAGTCGCTGAGGCAAGATCAGCAACCCCTTTCATTAATATAAAATATTTCTTATCTCTCGCACGAAGAAATACCTGTGCCATATGCAAAGTTAAATAAGGATTGATCCCGGAATGACTCATATCATGAAACAAGCCATTATGCACCAGACAATTTTCATACAGATATTTATTGGTCGCGCATAAACGCAAATTGTTTGGCTCCCATAACTGCAAAGGATAACCAGCCGAAAGTGACCCAACTGACGCGCTATCTAATCGTCGATACGGTGAAGACGTCATCGCTAAAGATTTTATTGTAGATTCAACTTTATTCAAACTATCAATAATACTCTTAGAAAATTGTTTTATTTCCTCTTGCACTATTTTTGTATATTCTATATCCCCATATTCAGTCAATAAATACACAGCCGCTTTCATTCCTCCAAGGCTCCAAAAATTATCCCAATAATAAAAATTATTTGGCCCAAAATGTTCCGCGCTGAATCCCGCCGGCATTAACCCCGCATGTAAATCATTGCTATCAGAAGAAAGACGTTTCCTTAAAATCCATTTTATACCTTTAAAAATCATATTTTTCCATTCGGTCTTTGGCTTTGTATTCGTCATCTGGCAATATTTTTTGATCAACCACAATACCTGTCCGTTTGAATCCCATTCTCCCTCTTGCGACTCAAAGTAACCGCTTATTTTCTGGCGGCGCTCAAATTGATCAATAATATTTTCACTACGTCTATTAAAACCACTGCACAAAAGAGCATAGGCAATAAAAACAGCGTCACGAAACCAAAAACGTTTATAGGTATACGGCCCGGCGTAAACATCCTTGGCGGTATGTATCAATACCGTCCTAAGCGAAGCATCAAAAAGAAATTTAAAATGGCTGTTGGGAATTTTAACCTGAGCGGCGTCCTTGAGACAATCTACCCAGTCATTGGCATTTGTTGTTGAAGCGTGCCGAACCAACATCTTTTCTCTTAACGGTATATCAACTGTTACTTTTCTCTGGTGGCTATCACCTATCCGAAACATAGCCGCAGCACTACCCATTTCAAGTGGGCACTGTAGATATTGTTTGATGTCTGCTGATGTGTAAAGCTTATAATAAACATCCCCCTGATGAAAATCAGAAAAACAATACCTATCCGGCATCACACTAAAATACACAAATTTGTTTTTATCAACTTGCCAACCAGGACTATCTTGGAGTGATACGATATTAGAAATAAAGCTAACCCCTTCAGGATTACACGGTCTAAGCGAAACGACAAGGCTATCGTCATAGCAACCATCTGCAGTAAGAGATATCCGGCAAACAGGAATATCATTTACCTTAATCATTTCTACTCTCGACGCAAGATTCATCTCTCCGGCTAAGGATTCTGTCACAATACTATTGTTATTAATCAGATCCAGATGCTGTCTGACATTTTTAGCTCGTGAAGGAAGCAAATCATTGCCATTCCTATTTGTCACCCAAACATCAATCGACCATCCGTCGCTAAAAGGCGTAACTAGCCCGCAAGGGTCAACCAAAGGGGTTTCTTCAACATCCGGCAATCCCGCCACCGTCCAATTGCGATGAGTTAAATTAATATGGGTTAAGGAAAATGACCGGGGAATAAATGAAACATCAAGCGGATCGAACTGTTTATTGATCCAAACAGGCCAGACCCAATCAAGATTATGTTGAATCACCTGAGCATTAAGCAGGCCCCGGGCGTGAAGAATGGCTGTTGCCCTTAATAATTCTGTCGGTGCCAAGACTTCAGTCGGTTGGCCAAAACGGCTTACCCGCGCGAACAAACTGAAAGGATCTAAAAACCCATATCGCCGGGCCGTGTGTTTAACGATATATTTCCATAGTAATCGGCTAATCATACGCTTCCTTTATAAAAGAAATCCATTCCAATTTATAACAACGGTGAGATGAGCCTTGTCAGTGAGTTTCTTAATTTTACCGCTACAGATAAATTATTCATATCACTTAAAAGCAACTCTTTTGAATTTTTTAAATCAATTTTGAATTGATCGTCGATAACTTTAGTAATTTCATCACTGTAAATAACCGCGTTAATCTCATAATTAAGCCTGAAACTGCGAATATCTAAATTGGCAGTACCGACCGAACAGTTTTTCCCATCACAGGAAAATATCTTGGCATGAAAGAATCCCGCACGGTAAAGATATATTTTTACTCCCGCTTTAAGTACATCCTCAAAATAAGAAAAAGCTGCCCAATACGGAAGCGGTTGGTCAGCGACACCAGTGATGATTATTGCTACCTCAACACCTCTCAGCGCGGCGATCTTAAGAGCCATAACAATACTTGGTTCAGGAATAAAGTAGGGAGAACAAATATAAATATTTTTACGCGCCATCGTTATCAAAGAAAAATACGAGTGCAGAATCGATGGCCATTCAGTATCAAAGCCTGATGTTGGCAGTTGTATCGGTGTTTTAATTTCAAACAGATCCTTGCTTAAGATAAGAGGGAAATATTTTTCCGATAAAATTTCATCTTTGCCTGTCGTATTATACCAATCAATCGCAAAAACCGCCTGGAGAATAGAAACGGCCTCTCCGGTTATTTTAATATGTGTATCGCGCCATGAATCATACTTTTTACCCCCATCAATATATTCCTGTGCGACATTCATACCTCCGGTATAACCGATTTCACCATCTATCACCGCGATCTTACGATGATTACGATAATTAAAGGTATGAGTTTTAAACGGTGCCAAATAATTGAAAAATGGAAAAATCTTTATATTTTCCTTTCGAAGTTCCTTAATATATTTTCTCTTTAAGACAAAAAAACATCCTGAGAAATCATATAGAATCCTTACGTTTACACCCTCTCGGGATTTCGCAATCAGGATTTCTTTTAACTCCTGCCCTAAAGAATCATTGGAATTCCAGATAAAATATTGTAAATGAATAAACTTCTTCGCCGCTCGCAGGTCTTGCTTTAAAGCGTCAAACTTATCTTTACCATTGTGATAAACCTTGACTTGATTATCAGTTGTCAATAAAGAATGCGAATTATTGTAAAGAAGTGTAACTAAATCTTTTTCAACGTGAGAAAGGCCTTTAATATGCTCAGCCTTTTGATCCTGCTCATATCTAAGAGGCTCAAAAATACTCACTAATTGTTTAGCAATAAATTGAGGCAGCCGGCGCTTGTGATCATAAGCCTTTTTCCAATTCCGCCCGAAAAAAAGATAAAGAACAAACCCGGCACCGGGCATAATGACAAAAATAAAAATCCAGGCAAAAGTTTCAGATGGATCACGATTATCGAACAAAATAAAAATAACAGTGCCAATTAGATAAATTTGAAAAATTAGTATTAAAATAGCCATTAACATAATTTATAAATTAAAATCCGCAATCAGCGGTAAGTGATCCGATGCCATACGCGTTAACGGTATCGACGGAATTTGAGCTGATGCCAAAGAGATGTTACCGGTATAAAAAATATGATCCAATTCAAACAAGGGAAAATAGCTGTAAAATGTTTTTCGCTTTTGTTCCTTTTTAAATCCTACTTTCACTTCCTTGTACTCTTGTGAAATTATTTTATATGAACGAGATTTAGGCCCTGAGTTTAAATCGCCACAAAAAATAATCGGAATATCTTTTTTATATCCGCCCAGCCAATCAGCACTTAAAAGATCTTTCGTCTGTAGATATCGCTCATCAGCATCCAACCCTAAATGCGTATTGAAAAAAATAATTTCTCTTTCCTCTAAAGGAATTCGCACGCCAATAGCCCCACGAGGTTCATAAAAACACTTAATCAACGGCAGTCGTGAGCATAAAGATCCTTTCCTTGCCGACCGCGTCAGACAATCTGCTTTGATAACTTCAAAAGGATAACGGCTTAGAATGGCAATGCCGTAATGTTCTTTTTCAAGTACGATGGCGGGCTGAAAATGACAATGCATACGCAGATACCTCGAAATATAAGTAGGTTGATCCAAATGCTGTGAAGACTTTTTATTAACATCAAGTTCCTGTAATGCCAAAAAGTCGGGGCTATACTTTTCAATTACCCGGCAAATGCGTTCCGGATCAACGCGTCGGTCCAAGCCCCGGCAACTATGAACGTTATACGTCATCACTCTAATTTTTGAGAGTGGTTTAACTTTCATCTGACTACGCTTTTACTCCTATTTCAGGAAAACTTCTATGTCGTTTAATTGTTTAACAAACCGATACGGCAATTCTGTATTGCCGGCGAGCCCTCTGTAAAACGCGTTAACATGCCATACGAAGATTTCAATCCAACAATTTGTTTAATCCTGGGCAAACTGTTGGTTTAGAAACAAATTTAAACTATTTCATATCATTTATTTTCAATGAACTTAAACTTCTCCCGAAAAAGTAAGCCATTTGATGGTTAAAAATAACAACATCAGCAATGATTCCAGGGATAAAAAAAGTAAAGCGAACCAATTCCATCTAAAACGGCACTGCTTGTTATTCTTTAAATCAGCGCAAAACATTAACTGCATCTGCGCTCGACGTCTAGAAAACCTTTAGCAAAACACGTTTTATACTTTCAAGTTTTCTTTAATCTTCAATACTTATCGCTGCCGCCGGACAACCATTCGCCGCGGCCTTACATTTAGCTTCTACGTCTTTCGGAACTTCTGCGACTAAAACCGTTGCTTTATCCCCCTCCATTTTAAAGACCTCAGGACAAGCGTTCACGCAATCTTGACTGCCAAGACAAATATCTTGATTAACTTTGGCTTTCATTATTTTCTCCTTTCTTATTAAACCTTTCCAATATATCACTGGTTGAGATTATCGGCCGCAAAACTCCAATTGATCAGTTTATCGATTACAGCATTAACATAGTCCGCGCGGCGGTTCTGATAATCCAGGTAGTAGGCATGCTCCCAGACGTCAATAGTTAATAATGGTTTCACTCCCTTAGCTAAAGGTGAATCGGCATTACTTGTATTAATCACCTTGAGTTTATCACCATCTAATACCAGCCACGCCCAACCACTGCCAAACTGAGTAGTTGCCGCAGTCGCCAACTCTTTCTTGCATTTATCTAAACTGCCAAAAGAAGCTTCAATCTTTTTCTTCAGCTCTGCGGGTGGTTCACCACCGCCGTTCGGTGTCAAACTATTCCAGAAAAAAGCATGGTTCCACGCCTGTGACGCATTATTAAATATCGCAGTCTTGTCCGCCTTTGCCGCTGTTACAGTGATAATTTCCTCAAGCTTTAAGCCGGCAAATTCAGTTTTTGCTATCAACTTATTCAGGTTATCGACATATGCTTTGTGATGCTTGCCATGGTGAGTGCCGATCGTTTTCGCGGAAATTACAGGTTCCAGGGCGTTCGGCGCATAGGGTAAAGGCAGAACAACGTGCGTAATTGTACTTACAGCATTGTCTTTACTCTTCACTGCTCCTCCTTCGTTTATATTTCTTGCCTTAGGGTATTCGTTTTCTGTTTCTGCCAATACCAATCCGGCATGCGCAATAATAATTGTAAATACTAATATTCCCGTAATTAGGCCTCTCAAAGAGCCCATATTAACCCTCACTGATTGATTTCTGGTTTTTGAGGTTCTTTATTTTAACTAAAACCTTTACACTCTTTTCGGCAATCAGCCAATAATCCTGATCACAGCCCGGCTTGCAGCCATCCTTTTCCCATAATTCATAAGCCTTTTTCTTAATACACTGCTCTGCATAATCCTTGTAACAACTATCTTCGCCCATTTTTCTCTCCGTTTTAGCAGAAAAGCAGAAATCTATCCCTTTCGGAGAAGACACTAATCTGCCGAAATCCTTGGCCAATGTTGGCTTAAAAAAATGCCGCCGGGAAAAACTTGGTCGCGATCAAGTTTAAGAGCCGGCCGCAAAATCCCACTCTCCCCGCTCCCCGGCTTTGTTACCAAAAAGGCAGCTAATTTTTTAAAATGGAGAACCAAGCGAAACTTTTTTTTCCCTTTTAATCGTTCAATAAAACGATACGGACATTTTGTATTCCGGGTAAAGCTTGTGAAAAATGAGCCATCATGTCATACACAGAATTCAATCTGGAAACCGTCATGTTACTCTGGTTAAGCTTCACATCAAAGCCGGTTTCATTTTTAATGATTTTTTCGATGCTTGCTATGCTGCTATGCTTAGGATCAAATTTGACCTCTCTGATATCTTTTATATCAAAAGAACGGCTAAATGTCCCGGGAAGATAGATTGTTCCGTTATTGAAATCAATAGCATAAGCGATGACACCAGGGATAAGAAAGAAAAGTAAACCGATCCCGTCCAACAGGGCAACGCCGATATCGATTTTCCCGCTCTTTTGCCCTTTACGTTCCGGGTACAGAATCGTTCCGCAACCTACCAATTGAAAAACTAAAACAGCACAAATAAACATATTAAAAATCTTTCCAATTTTTTTTAACATAATTCCTCCTATCTTATTAATCGCCTCAATTTGTTCTGACCCGCTGATAGTCAAAAGCCGCTTATTACTTCTTTAACTTCTCAAAAAAAACCTCTGCCGATTTAGCAACCATATCCTTACAGCCCAGGCCCAAGGCTAACGCGAACCCTAATCCGAATGACCCTAAAATAATGGTTATTGTCAATCGAACAATTCCGGCACCAATTTGCAGCTGTTCTAGAGCCATGGCTATCGCGAAAACCATTATTGCAACTTCCGTGATTTTACTTAGAAGGTTGACTTGCGAAATTTTGATGTTGCTCACGGTGGTTTTTACGATATTTTTCATTATTACCGCCGCGAACATTCCAACAATAAGAATAAATATGGCCGCGATAATATTTGGGATGAAAAGCGATATTCGTTGCAATAAATCAGCCGCTATCGTCAAACCCACAGCATTAAGGGCGACGACAAAGGTAACCAATAAAATTAACCAATAGCAAATTCCTCCGATCAACGCTGAAAGCGGATAACTAATACCTCCTTTTGTTAATATACCGCTTAAACCAACTTTGCTGGAAAGCTCATCCAACTTTAAGGCTTTTAACAACTTCGTGACAATCGTCTTAATGATTTTGGAAATAACCCAACCGATTAAGAGGATTAAAATCACTAAAAACGCACCGACGACAAACTGGCCCATCTGAACAAGAACTACTTTCGCAGGTTCAACTAAAACGTCTCGCCAATTTTCCATCTCTTCCCTCCTTTTTGACTTGGTGGCCGCTACTTTTCGATAGATTTTATGTCCCCGATCTATCTAGAGTAGAAACTCAATCTATCCAACCGCGCATTTCGCGAGGAAACTATTTATTTTAAATCTTACTCTTTCAAAATGAGTCAAAACTTATCTTGTTTATGACAGCAAACCTCGTTACTTTAATCAGAATTATCCCTCCGCTCTCGGTTATTCTATCTGCTATACCTGCCCTCTGGCTGACTGCAACTTTGCCAAAAATCTTTCTTTCTGAAAATTGAAGTTCCATCTCTTTAGAATGATCCATCCCATAAACCGGACTAAATCATTACGCCATGGCCGATACCATTTCCGCCAACCTGACTTAATGTTAGCTAAGAAAAGAATCAGCCCGGGAAACATTAAGATATTTAACCCTATCTTGAAAAAATATTGAAACTTATAAAACGAAGCCATAATTTTCCTGGCTGAAAACTGCATTTCTTCCGCGCTTAAAGGAGCGTCGGGTTCAAAGATCGGGAAATTACCGTCATAATATTCCCAGCCTACTTTGCCAAGAGAATAAATTCTGCTTTGACGTTTTAATCTTTTTCTTAATTGCGTACCAGGCAAGGGAACCGGATTCAAAATTTGAATTGTATCCAGACGGGCTTTACGAATAAATCTTTTATAATGCCTAACTCTCTCTTTAGCCGTCATATTAAAAGAACAGCCGTCTTTCATCGGATAGCCGAAAATAAACATTCCGTGCACTAAAAATCCATGGTTGTGAAATGTTTTTGCTAAAGACAACATAACTTCAGGCTTGATACGTTTATTCATCGCTTTTAATTCTTCCGCTATCGGAGATTCAAACCCGATTGCTACCGTGTTTATACCTGCCTGCCGCATCCTTAAAAGGAGTTCGTTATCTTTCGCCATGTCCAGCCTTATCTGAGCCACAAAATCCAGCCGCAAACGGATCTGTCTTTGGTAATCTCTAAGTTTTTCGCAAAATTGGATAGTCACATCGCGTTGCTGCCCGAAAAGGTCATCAACGATAAAAAAATGCCGGGCATCCCGTGTTTCGACCAAAAGCCTGATTTGTTCAATCAGACGATCAGGACATGCAGCCCGCGGTTTACCTTTAACAGTACAAAACTCGCAATTCATACCGCATCCCCGGATACGTTCAACCGGATAAAGTTTTATCTTGGCATAACGCACTAAAGAGAAATCCGGCAAAGGGAGTTTGTCGAAATCTGTCAAAGGCTCTCTCTGCGGCGTTATAATCAGTTTCCCGTTTCTTAAGAACGCGATTCCCTTTACCTGAGATATTTCTCGTTTGCCTTCGATTCCTTCTAAAAGCTCTTTTACTGTTTCCTCACCCTCGCCGATAACAATGTAATCAATACCTTGATTCAAGGCTTCAAGGATATTCTCATCAACAAAATGCTGCCCGCCGGCAACCGTAACAACGCCCTTATCTTTATAAAAACGCGCTAATTGATACAGTCTGGGGATCGTGCTGGTTAATCCGCCATAAAACCCAACAACATCAACCGGCCTTTGTTGATGCAAGAACTCATGGTCAGCGCCGCCGCCCTGTTTACTTTTTGGCCCATATCGGCGGAGATTGTTTTCGTCAATCATTTCCCCATCCCACTTATCCATTTTATTGACAGCTGTCACAACAGACACCGGACCTAACGCCGTCGTCTGGGAAGCAATATTGGAATAGATATTAAACGCCGGATATGCCGGCGCGATAATCCTGAACCTGTATCTTTTTTTTAGTATATCTTTCATAACTAACCTTCCTTTTGGCCCTTACTCTAAAACAAAAACAAATTTCATCGCGGGCACAATCATACAAATTTCATCGCTAAAACAGCCATCAACTCCACTGACCATGGCCACACCTTTTGTTATGTCGAAAAGATTCGGAGCAACCCTTTTGCAAAAAACGATACAATGGTCGATATCGTCCATAGACTTTTTTTAGTCCCCTCGGAAACATTTTTGGGGAAAAAGTGACGATTAAACAACCCTGCCGCGTAATCCGGCATAAGTCCTCTTTCTGTGATTTATCCCTCCCATTTAAAATGCCAGGTTAATCAAATCAACCAATTCGTAATCATCAAAAGGCTTCTGCAAAAATCCTATGGCCCCTGCATCCAAGGCTTTTTGCTTCAGGTTTCCATTTTTATCAGCTGTAATAACAATGACAGGACGAGTAGCTTTGGCTTTAATCATCTGCTTCATGGTTTCCCATCCGTCCAGTCCCGGCATATGAATATCCAAAATTAAACAACCTTGCGCGTTATTAGGCACAGCACTGAAAAAACTTTCTGACGAAGGATATGTGAGCACTTCAAATCCAAATGTCATTAACAAATATTTAAGCGCCCGGCATACGGAATCGTCATCATCAACAATGTAAATCTGTTTCTTACCAATCATCGTTTATCTTAAACCTATTCTATTTTAGTTTACGCTTAATCAGGAAGGAATCAATTGTACCGAGGTATAACAAGCTGCAACCCTGATGGTTTTTCACCTCAGGATCTTTGCTTTGTCCGTTTAAAGCTGGTAATAGTTATCTAAAGATCTGATTCGCGGGTATCGCCCAAAGGAAAAACTCAAATATTCTATTCCATTTGCTCATTTAGGCTTGAGCTTAAATCTTACTTAACTTAGCAGATAGGTCAGCAGATAATGATTGTGATTAAACCAACACAAAAATTTTTCCCTTAACTAGAAATGTTTCTCCATTGCAGGAAATATTTCAAAAAATACTTTCCCGATAAAATAAGCAATGATGACAACGCCTAACGCTACCAGGAGATATTTCCATGAGGAATCCGAATTAAATAGAACTTTTTTTTCTTTTTTGTCCATGGGTTTTTCTCAACTCTTTATTCTGTTTTTTTGCCCTTAGCATCATTCTGTTTTTAAACCCGCCGATCAGTATGCCCATAGCTTCAGTGTAGACCTAATCAAAAAATTATCAATTGTACTTGGGTTCAACTTTGGCTTTTACCCAAATAAAATTAAACCCAAATTATCGGTTTATTTATGAGTAACGTCCTACAAAGAAATTGGGATATTAGATTGGAAAAAGATTAAAAATTTATCTTACTTAGATTATTCGGAGAACATTCGGCAAACACCATACTATATTTACCTTTATGCTCATCCTGTTATTTGTGCCAGATTAAAAAACACGAATGTACTTTATATTCTTTTGCAACTAGTAGTTAAATAAAGAAGCAACTCCCTCAGTTCCTTTTATTATTGCACGCCTATGTTCATCAGTGAATATTTTTTCTTTAACAGCTTTGTCAGCGGCCCCGCGCCCGCTCTTTAATCCCAATACCTCATAATGTTCAGAGGTCGCTTGCAGTTTAAGAAACCCAAATAATTCCGACAGCGAATCTCTTTTATCGATAACATCCTCATAGCGTATAATTACACTATTTTTCTTATATCTATCGGTAAAATCGTAAAAGTTTCTCTTTTGCCTGTTCCATTTTTCGATTGATTTTTTAAGGAAATCGTCGTTTTCTAATACGTTATTTTCAGGGCTCATTTTTTGGTGCATCGCCATCTGGCTCGCAAGCTGACTTACAGGATCTCTCACTATAAAAATAAAACTAGCATTAGGGAAAATGTCTATTAAAAATTGGAGCACTCTGTCATTTATACCGTACCTTATTTCCTTAAACCCCCAATATTTAACTCCAAAAGCTGACGGAGTATAAAAAGATTTAATGAATTTTCTATAATTTTCTTTGTATTTATTTGATCCATACCAATTTACCCAAGCCTGCCAATTTTTAGGTTTTTTTAGCGTCCTTCTTAAATGCATTTGGTATATATGTTCGTTTTTTCTTAAAAAGTCCTTACCAATTCCTTCGAACATAGAATAATAAGCTTCAGCAATTTTCACCAAAAAAAAGCCTTGCTCCCCACAGATCGCGACATTACTGGTTACGTTCAATATTCCTTGCAGTAAAGTTGTCCCGCCTCTAAAGCCCCCAAAGATAAATATGGGAGTTCCTTTCGCTAATCGCTTATTAATTGACTCTACAAATTTGAAATAATAATGGCTTAAAGCTTTCTTCATTTTATTTTAAACAATCAACTAGATTATTGGCTATAAATAAAAAATGAACTTGTAAATTCATAATCCAAGATAACATTGAAAGACTTCCATCTCAGGAATTTACCATATTTTGTACAATCAGACAAATAACTCAGCCAACAACTATAATCGGTTGTTCGCTGTATATATTTATATTCGGAAAACACCATACTTAATTATTACTTTTTTAGGACTGGCCTTTTATTTTTTGAATCCTTACCGATAAGTTCTTCAATTTTTTCAATTTTTTTGATAAATTTTGTCCCGCCCAATTGGCTACGATTGCCGCGTTGGATTATATGATGAGGATATCCTGGAATATCTGGACGTGCTATTATCGGCATGTAATCAGTATAGCTAATTTGCTGTTTGTTTTCAATAATTAAGTATGGTGACCCTGGAATTATGAGTTACAATTCACCACAACTTGTGCCCAACCTAAAAATTATGTTTTTTGTCTGAGAGTAATAAAATATTTTTTCGGCGCATACTTAAATTATTTAATTATTTGTCTAAGACTGACAAATTAATCAGTAATATTAGAGCTGTACTCAATCATGTTTTTAACTTCACCATTATTATCAAATATTGGGTAGCCATGCACTTCATAAATACCAGCGCTACCTTCTTTATCATAATGTATATGTTCGACAACAACCGCTTCTTTTTTTTCTAAAACTGTCTTCAGAGGACAAAGTTCATTATTTTGCCAGCAAGGCTTATCAATCCTATGCGTCAAAGAGTAACAGGTTTTAGCTGTCTCAACGCCTTTATTTTTTTGCGACAGTATTTGTTATTATGATTGGATAATCTTTAACATCAAGTACAAATGGATCAGAGAAAGATTCTAAGATTAAATATAAAAGTTCATTTTTTCAGGTTTAATTTAAAATTTTCTTTATTTTCCATGTCGTAAAATCTCCTCATTTTTGCATTAGGTTTTATGAAATTATTAGCCACTAATATTGAAAGTGGTATAGTACAATTCACCGCTTATATTTTAAGGTTTCGTAATCGCAATGCATTTCCAATTACAGACACTGAACTAAAACTCATCGCTGCTCCTGCTATCATCGGGCTTAGCAGAATGCCAAAGAATGGATAAAGGATACCAGCTGCAATAGGAATACCCAATGCATTATAAATAAAAGCAAAGAACAAATTTTGGCGAATGTTTTTCATTACAGCCCTGCTGAGTCTTAATGCTTTTATGATACCGCTTAAGTCGCCTTTGACTAAGGTTATTCCTGCACTTTCTATTGCAACATCTGTTCCTGTGCCCATAGCAACACCAACCTCAGCTTCAGCTAATGCAGGTGCATCATTGATACCGTCACCGGCCATCATTACCAAAGCACCTTTTCCCGTTAATTCTTTGACTATTTCCTGTTTGTCCTTTGGCTCAAGTTCAGATCGAACATCGTCAATATTAAGTTCTTTGGCAATTGCCTGTGCTGTCTTTTGATTGTCCCCAGTCAGCATGATGACCTTTAAGCCAAGATTGTGAAGTTCCTGAATAGCAGCCGGTGTACTTTTCTTAATCGGATCCGAAATACCAAGTATACCCATAATCTTCTTTTCATGTGCTACCCAAACAGTCGTTTGAGCCTTCTCCTGCATTGCGCTTGCTTTTTCCTTAAGAACTTCGGGTAAATCCCCGACAATATCCAAAATAAATTTTCTCTTACCTAAATAGACATTTTTACCATTAATCTTGCCTTTTACGCCACCGCCTGTAACAGATTCAAATTCATCTACATCTTTGAGAGAGATGTTTTTTTCTTTAGCAAAGTCCTCGACAGCCCGTGCCAAAGGATGTTCGCTGGATTGTTCCAGAGAGCCAGCAGTGAAAAGAAGGGCTTTCTCGTCGATACCTCCTGCTGTTTCAATTTCCGTAACCCGCGGCTTTCCTTCGGTCAATGTGCCGGTTTTATCCGTCAATACATGGGTAATTTTCTCGGTTTTCTCAATAGCCTCGGCGTTTTTTATCAAAATGCCTGATTGGGCTCCGCGACCTACACCAACCATAATCGACATAGGTGTTGCCAATCCCAGTGCGCAGGGACATGCAATAATCAAGACGGCAATAGCATTGACCAAGGCATAGGCTAAAGCAGGTGCCGGTCCCAAGAATGACCAGATAATAAAAGTGACAATGGCTACGAGAATAACTGCAGGGACAAAAACTCCTGCCACCTTATCTGCCATGCCCTGAATCGGTGCACGGCTGCGTTGAGCGTCAGCAACCATATGAACAATCTGGGATAATAATGTTTCGGAACCTATTTTTTCAGTCCGCATAACAAATGTCCCGGTTTGATTGACGGTCGCTCCTATAACCTTATCTCCTTCTTTCTTCTCTACCGGCATAGGTTCTCCCGAAATCATAGACTCATCAATGATGCTTTTGCCTTCCGTGATGATACCGTCTAATGGAATTTTTTCACCGGGGCGCACTCGAAGAAGTTCGCCTTTATGAATCTGATCGACATCCACTTCCTTTTCGCCTAAATCCGTAATCCTGTGCGCTTTTTTGGCGGCAAGCCCTAATAATGCCTTGATGGCCTGCCCTGTCTGGGCTCGCGCTCGTGCCTCTAAATACTGGCCTAAGATCACCAATACGGATATCACAACACCGGCTTCAAAATATAATCCCAGCTTCCCTTGCATTTTGAGGGATTCAGGAAAAATCTGCGGAAACAAAACCGCAGCCGCACTGTAAAAATAAGCAGCGCCAACACCCATCGCAATAAGGGTAAACATGTTGGGGCTTCGATTGACAATAGAGCGCCAGGCACGGGTAAAGAAAAATCCGCCAGCCCAAAAGATAACCGGGGTTGCCAGGATCAGTTGTATCAAACTTGACAACCTATGGGAAATAAACCCAAACTTAAAAGCGGGAATCATCTCTTCCAATGCCAGAAGGAAGACCGGCAACCCTAACACTAATCCTATCCAGAATTTACGGGAAAGTTTTCTGATTTCTTTTTCCTCCCCGCTTTCTTCTGTTGATGCCATCTTGGCTTCCAAATCCATACCGCACTTCGGACATTCTCCCTGATGATCCTGTTCAATCTCCGGATGCATCGGACAGGTATAAATATTTTTTTGCGCTGATGGGACCTTTGTTTGAACCGGCGTCATAGTCATGCCGCATTTTGGACAATCGCCTGGTTTACCGCTCATTATCTCAGGATGCATGGAACAAGTGTATTGCGGTCTTTTTGTTATAGAATCCTTTTTATCCTGCTGGGATGAACTTTTATGATTTTGCATAAATGTATCCCGGCATTTGTCACTGCAAAAGTAATAAGTTTGTCCTCCCTGGTCAATCTTTTTTGCCTTTTTTTTATTAACATCCATACCACAAACTGGATCTTTTTTCATTTTTGCCTCCAATGTTATTAAACTTACTTAAATTTGTTTTTGTATTTGTATTCGGTGAACACAATACTTAATTAGCGTAATGCCGTATAAGCATGTTTTTCATCTAAAACATAAGACATAAACCGGCTTTGCCATAAACGTCCTTTCGGCTTTTCTCTAAAAGTTATCATACGTGTATATAGTCTAGGGGGCTTCTCCTAGCACTAACGCCAAGCTTTCTTCTTTTTCAGGAACTGCAATTAAATGTACGTAGTTATTCATCAAACAATATCCCAAAAAAAATATTCCAGCTTCTTTAGCATAAGTATAGAGGTAATTGATATAGACAAGTTTATTCGCATCACTAAAAAGCACATCTTGCCTACGATTGCCGCATTGGATGATATGATGAGAATATCCTGAAACAATTAGACCTGCTATTCTTGGCATGTAATCAGTATAGCTGATTTACTGTTTGTTTTCGATAATTAAGTATGGTGACCCTGGGATTATAATCAGTAGACTCATAGGCTCAGTGTGAGCCTCATCAAAAAAATAATCAATTGTACCGAGGTATAACCACGGATTTTATGATGTTGATAGAAAGGGAAATTTCGGCATTAAACGATTGGAAGATGCTTAGTGCTGACGAAAAAATCTGTTTTTTGGTGTATTGGATTTTATATATCCGGCTGACTTGACTACAACTGCCGCGTTGGATGACATGATGAAGATATCCTAAAACAACTAGACGAGCTAGTCTTGACATCTAATCAGTATAGCTGATTTACTGTTTGTTTTCTATAATTAAGGATAGTGGTCCGGGAATTAAATTAAATTGCCAATGAAAAGCGCTAGCTCGAGGGGCTATCTACGGGTGTTGCCCCAACAGAACATGGTGTATCACATTGCATATACGTCATCACTCCTATTCTCCTATGTGATGCATCGCAACAGGAGATTACCGCCTGCTCAGGATTAAGCTTCACTCTTGCGATTTCCATGGGTGTGTAAGGTTTTTGTTTTTTACTACCTTCATCTAATTTCTTTACTTTTTTATTTGGCATAGTTAGAATAAAATTTTAAATATTCAGGGAACACCATACTTAATTATTAATTTTCGGACCTGACTTTTTCTTTTTTAAATCCTTCCCAAGAAGTTCTTCTATATTTTAATGAATTTTGTTCAGCCCAAATGACTACGTTTACCGAATTGGATGATAAGATGAGACTATACTGAAACAACTAGACGAACTACTTTTTTACATATAATCCGTGTATGCGATTTAGTGTTTGGTGTCAATAATTAATTATGGTAGGCCGTAAATTATGGAAATTATATTTATCCGCTAACCTTTATTGCGTACGGACATTTGATGTTCCATCTTGCTGAACCGCATAGCGAAAGGTCATCGAAGTCGCTTCCCCTGCTCCCAAAAAGGTCAGAACTTCCATCTTTCCATAATACCCCTCTTTGGTTTGAAAAAGATACCTCTTGCCAGCGGCAACATCAAAGACCCCTGTACCAACAACTGACGTGATCTCATTAATATTGTCGAACGCGTCTGTCGTCTCGGTAATCTGTGCCCCTGGCATAGCCGCAAGTTCGTTCATAAACATATCTATGTCGCCGCTGCCGTCTACCACATGAGAAGAGAAGTCGTAGATCTGGTTGCTATTCAGGCTCGCGTTAAAAACGCTCAAGACCGCCGTTGAGGACTCACTGCTATCGGTCAATCCTCCGGAATCCGGAGTGCTGCCAGCACCTGGTTGAATCGGGTTCCTTTCATCCCGGGCTGTGCGGATTTTATCCACCACCGATGAACTTAAGCCGCTGGCCTGAGCAATCTCAGGTGAAAGAGTCGCATATATAAGGTCGCCGCGCAAGTTCCGAATCTTCATAATACCGTCCTCTAAGACAAACATAAAGGTCGTCTTGCCGGTGGTACGCTGTTGTTGTCCTGTTTTACGGGGAGTCTGACTCTTCTGCCAAGATGTCTCCACTACATAACCATCTGAACGCTGCTCGATCCTGTTAATATAAATTGTCAGCCGTATATCAGTGAACATGTCGAAATCAAATCTAACTCCCTCTTCAAGAAAAACCCTCTGCCCCAGATAATCTCTGGAAATGTAACTGGAGAATGTCGCAAAATCGACTCGCTCATAGGCCTCAGCAATCGCCTTAACCGTATCCAACAACAGGGCTTTGAAGCTGACATTTTTATATGTAATAGAATCAACCCCTTCCAACATATCAAAGGTAATGTCATCCTGGTCCACGGTCTGAACCCGCATCAAAAACTGATACGAAACATCCGGTATCGGCGTGAAACTGTAAGAAAACGCATCGGCAAGCGGCAATTCATTCCAGCCGCGGCCACCGTCCACAGAGATCAGCATCTTCGCCACCCGCTGAAGGGTTGACATCCGGCCGGTTACATTATAAGTGCCCTGCTGAATTTCATCCCGGGTCAGAATAACATCCCCTCTGGCGTTAGCCAACGAATAGGCATTGATCCGCGGGTCAACCACATAATACCCGTAATAATCCGCCAGGCCCCGGGTCATCGTCGCGGCAGCGGCCTGCTTGTTCGCCTTATCCTGCTCAGCCTTACGCCGTCTCTCTTCTTCGGCATATTTCTTCTGCCGTTCCTCATTAGCCTTGGCCCTCAAATGCGCTAAATGTTCTTTGGTCAAAGGATCCAGCTTATTGACAAGATCACGATAGGCCTTGCCGATCTCGTAATCTTCCTTAGGACCAAACTCCTGCGCACTCTCTCGCACCACAAAAGATTCCTCCGGAATTCGCATCGCCTTCATATACTCGTCCAACGGCATTTTATATATGTTTTTCGCCATGCCTTCGATACGCTTATTTTCAGAATCAGTGCGGACATTCAACACGCGCGGCAAGAGTATCGATATCCGTTTCATCACATCATCAAACTGGGCACTGCCCGGCTTAAGGGATGAGATCAGTCCCGCGGCTTTTTTGATATCCCCGGCGTAAATGACCTCCCCGGTATTCATAATAAAATTTTCATCTCTGGCCGCGACCACATCTGAAAGATTGATGATCTGCTCGATCGCGCGCGCCTGATCCGGAAAATATTTGCCCACAAACGCGCCGGCGCCGTATGCCTGCCAAGCCGCCTTGACCGGACCGGTAATCTGCTGAATATCTGAAGCAAGCGCGTAACGCTTATACGGTTCATCCAAAATAACCATTTTTTCGGCCGGATCGATCTTGACGTCGATCCGGTAATCACCATCACGATATTTAAAGATCTTCTTGGCATCCATCTCGTCCAGAAACGACTGAACCCTGGCCGCGTTCTGCTGTAATACCATTGCATCCTTACTGCGATTGTTCGCATCTGTATCCGCGGTCCTCTCAAACTGCGCGATACGGGCGCGAATCTTTGCGGTAAGCGCCTTCAATTTCGGCATTTCCTGCTCAATACGCTTTTTCTCCTTCAAATAATCAAACGATGGACTAACCAATACATTTATCTGATCGATCTCATCCTTACTTAATACCGGCAGATTATCCCATCCGGATTTGATCTCTTCAAACTTATCTTCAGCCTGCTTAAGAACAGGCTCAAAAAAACTCATCGATCCGGGACCGATCATACCGCTTTGAAGCATATTAGCAAGGCCCGTTAAAAGACCTGGAAGACCTGCCAAGGTTGCCTGAGGATCTTTTCTGGGAACCAAATAGGTGTGTGAATTTTCACTGACATATTTTAACCGCCGCTCAACTTCTTGCTCCAAGGACTCTAGACGGCGAAGATCCTTTTCAAAAAATTCGTTCCATCGGTTGATGCCCGTCATATACTTTGTATACTGCGCATTCCTAGATCGACGCAGACTATCAAAAACATTATATAACTCCCATAGCGCGCCACGGCTTTGATTTATCACAATCCCATCCAGCGCCTGAACAGTCTTTAAATTCGCCGAACCAGCACCCGCGGCACGCCTCCACCCGCCTTCCTGAACATACTTCTCGTCAGAAGCCGGATAAGTACTTCGCCACAACGCGCTGATCTGATTATAAATCGCCTGAATCTGTGGTCGAACACGATCATAAATCGCCTGGCATTCATAATACCCGCTTCTACACCGTCGATAGGATTCATAAGCGCTTTTATAAAGACTATTCGCCTGTTGATACAGCGGTATAACCTGCTGTGAAACCGCGTCATAGATGTTCTTGTATGCCTCAATAGCGGCCGTCAGCTCAGACGGAGTCTTTAACCTCT
>JAQTSA010000023.1 GCA_028711575.1 Candidatus Omnitrophota bacterium
ATGCTATTTTAGACTATAACAACGAAGGCCGGCTTGAGACGATCGATGGTATTGGAAAAGATCTGGCTTCAAAAATAGAAGAGTTTTTCTCAACTGGTACAATAAAAATTTATGATGAATTAAAAAATGAAATTCCTCAAGGGCTTTTGGAAATGACCGAGGTCCCCGGGTTAGGGCCGAAAACTGTTCGTTTGTTGTATGAAAAGCTCGCTATCGATAGTATTGATAAGCTGGAATCAGCCATAAATCAAGGCCGCCTGGATGGTATTGAGGGGATAAAAGAAAAAACCCGCAATAATATTTTAAAGGGAATTGAACTTAGAAAAAAGGCCGGGGAATTAAAAACGATTGATTTGGTGTTTCCTATTGCCGAATATTTTAAAACTGAGCTGTCTAAATTAGAAGAAGTTTTACTTGTTGAGATTGCCGGATCTTTACGAAGGGAAAAAGCGACGGTTAAAGATATCGACCTTATTGTTGCTTCAAGTTTCCCCGATAAAGTTATGGACGGTTTTGTCAGTGTCGCTAATGTTAAAGAGGTTCTCGCCAAAGGAAAAACAAAGTGTTCAGTACTGACCAACGATAACTTTCAGATTGATTTGAGGGTGGTCAGTAAAGAAAATTTTTATTCAGCGCTTTTATATTTTACCGGATCGAAAGAGTTTAATGTCCGGCTTCGTCAATTAGCGATTAAAAAAAATTATAAACTTAATGAGTACGGTCTTTTTCCTTTAAGCCCGTTAGAGAAACCCGCCGATCTTAATCAGTGGTCACGACCGATTGAAGGTGACGATGGTTTAAAGCCGCCGTCACCGCAGACCGTTAGAGGACAAAGTTCTTTAACGGGATTAACTGAGAATTCTTTCGCGCATCTTTCGTCTGGTTTTACTTTTTCCAGCGAAGAAGAAATCTTTAAACGATTAGGCTTATCTTATGTCGCGGCTGTTTTAAGAGAAGATCGGGGAGAGATTGAGGCGGCTTTAGCCGGTAAACTTCCCGAGCTGATAAACCGGAAAGATATTAAAGGCGATTTACATGTTCATTCTACCTTTAGTGATGGTCATAGTTCGATATCAGAGATAGCAGATCAGGCCTCTAGCCTGGGCTATAGTTACCTGGCGGTCTGTGATCATTCCCAAAGTTTAAAGATTGCCGGTGGATTAGACGTCTCTGATCTAAAGAAAAAGGTTTCGGAGATAAAGAAGGTTAATGATGGTTTTGACGGATTTAAAATACTTTTTGGGACTGAAGTTGATATTAACGCTGATGGCCGGCTGGATTATCCCGATAGCGTGTTAAAAGATTTCGATATCGTTGTCGCGGCGGTACATATTGGGCTAAAACAGTCTCGGACGGAGATGACCCGCAGAATTGTCTCAGCTTGTAAAAATAAGTTTGTAAATATTATCGCTCACCCTACAGGCGTTATGTTTGGCTATCGAGAGGCTTATGATATTGATTTCGATGAAGTCTTAAAAGCGGCTTTGGATAATAACGTCGCTCTTGAGATCAACTGTAATCCTCATCGTTTTGATTGTGATGATTTACACGTTTTGAGAGCTAAGCGTAAAGGCGTCAAGCTCTCGATCGCGACTGATGCTCACCATCTAAAACATCTGAGTTTTATGCCCTTAGGCGTCTCGATCGCTAAAAGAGGGTGGCTTGAAAAAGAGGACGTTATTAATTGTATGGAATCAAAGGACCTCTTTCGATGGCTAAAAAAATAAAACTTTTTACGGTCTGGTTTATAATCGCGGCTATTGCTTTGTTGATTTCTAACTTAGCTTGCGGTTCCGGTTTAAACAAAAATACTTTTGTTATATCAGGAACTTTTTTGGAAGTTATATCTTCGGACAAGGCGGCTGCCGGTATCGTTTATCAGGAGTGGCGGAGGCTTGATAAAATATTTAATCGCTATGACGAACATTCGGAGATAACTAAAATAAATAATTCTTTTAATGAACCGGTTGTAGTTTCGGCGGAAATGATAGAGCTTTTAAAATCTGCTCGGGAATTTTATAGTTTAACTCAAGGGGTTTTTGATATTAGCCAGGGTAAATTGTATGAATTTTGGAAAGGAAAAACCAAAGCAAATCAAGTTTCTTTTCCTGAACAAGAAGAAGTCGCGGACTTAATAAATATTTCGGGTTTAGACGGCCTTGAAATTGATGACAAGCAAAGTAGTGTTATTATTAAGAGTAGATCTATAAATCTGGATGTTTCTGGTATCGCTAAAGGTTATATCGTTGATAAAGCGGTCGAACGGCTTAAAAAGGAAGGTATTGAGAGCGCGGTGGTTAATGCCGGAGGGGATATCTATTGTTTAGGTTCTTATCGGGGAAAATCCTGGCAGGTAGGGATTCAGGATCCTAATAAAGCTGATAAAGTTGTTTCGAGAAAGAAGTTAAAGAATCAGGCGATAGCAACCAGCGGAACCTATGAACAATTTTTTGATTATAAGGGAGGACGCTATTCTCATTTAGTCGATCCGCGTTCGGGTTTTCCGGTTAGTAATGATTTAGTCAGTGTCACAGTGGTTTCAAAAAGCTGTATGATCAGCGATGTTTTAGCTACGGCCTTTTTAATCTCCGGCAAAGAAGCCGCGCTTAGCTTAATCCGCGAGATCGATTATCCGGTAGAAGCTTTTATTTTGCGCGTTGACGGCAAGCAGGAAAAGTTGTAATATTAGCCGATAAAAGGCGGATAAATTTAAAATGAATAAAGTTTCGGTTTGTTCAATTAGGCAGAGAAAAGGAAAGAAAAAAGTAACAATGTTAACTTGTTACGATTATTCTTTCGCTAAAATCCTTGATTCATCAGGTATCGATATCCTTTTAGTCGGTGATTCTATGTCTAACGTTGTTTTAGGGCTTAAAGAAACTCGTAAAGTAGCGATCAGTGAAATGGTTAATCATACTTTAGCTGTTGGGCGGGCGGTAAAAAATGCTTTAGTGGTCGCTGATATGCCGTACTTAAGTTATCAAACCAATCCGGAAAAATCTTTATATTACGCGAAAAAATTTATCTCTTCCGGAGCGGAAGCGGTGAAGATTGAATGGTTTGGCGGAGACAAATTTTTAGATAACGCGGCTGGCGGCTGTCCTTATGTAGTAAAGAAACTGATAAAAAATAAAGTACCGGTTATGGGCCATATTGGGCTTACGCCGCAAACTGTACATTTGCTGGGAGGGTACCGGGTGCAGGGAAAAGATAAAAAAGAAGCAGCTAAACTTATTCAGCAGGCTAAATTGCTTCAAGATCTTGGCGTCTTTAGTATTGTTTTAGAATGTATACCCTGTGAGTTGGCCGAATATATTACTAAGAATCTAACTATTCCTACGATAGGTATCGGGGCTGGAAAATTTTGTGACGGCCAGGTTTTAGTCGTTTATGATTGTCTTGGCCTTTATCCTGACGTTACTCCTAAATTTGTCAAACGCTACTGCGATTTATCGAAAATCATTGATTCGGCGGCAAAAGGATTTATAAGTGATGTCCAGAAAATTAAGTTTCCTGATACGAGCCATAGCTATCACTTTAATGATAACCAATGGGACGAGTTTAAAGCTGATTTATAAATTTACGAGTTTTCCGGTTCAAAGTTTAAGTTTAAAGTTTAAAGTTTTTAGATTTTCTTGATAAGCTAATGAATTTGTGATATTATTCATTTTCCGCGAATATATAGAGTAATAAGTATAATTAACGAGGAAGGTTTTATGCCAAAACTAATTAATCAGTTAAGAGAAGCGGCAAAAAAAAGTCCCAAACGTATTGTATTTCCTGAAGCGAGTGACGAACGGGTATTGGCGGCGGTTGAACGGATTAAGACTGAGGGTATTGCTCAACCATTAGTTTTGACTCCCGATAATTTGGACCCGGAAAAACAGGAAGAATTTGCCAGTATTTTTCATCAATGGAAGCAAATAAAAGGGCTGTCTTTTGAAGAGGCCAGAGAACTTATGGAAAATCCGCTTTATTACGCGGCAATGATGAGCCGGTTAGGCTATGCTGACGGATTTGTTGCCGGCGCGGTTTTTACTACTTCAGCTGTTATTCGCACGGCAATTAACTGTCTTGAGATCGATCGGTCAGTCGGTATAGTTTCCAGTTGTTTTATAATGAATGTTCCGGATTGTGAATACGGAGAAAACGGTGTGTTCGTTTATGCCGATTGCGGTGTTATTCCTTATCCGACAAGTGATCAGCTGGCCAATATCGCTCTTTCCTGCGCTAAGTTTACTAAAGACGTTTTAGAGTTTGAGCCTCGAGTCGCTTTATTAAGTTTTTCGACCAAAGGAAGCGCTGAAGGCCGTTGGGTTGATAAAATAAAAGACGCGGTAGAAATCGCCCGGTCAAAGAATACCGGGTTTGCTATTGACGGTGAGTTGCAGGCTGATTCCGCTTTAGTACCGGAGATCGCAAAACGAAAGTTAAAAGATAGTGATGTCGCCGGAAGAGCCAATGTTCTGATTTTCCCTAATCTTGACGCCGGCAACATCTGTTATAAGCTGACTCAACGGTTAGCTAAAGCCCGCGCGGTAGGACCGATTATTCTTGGCACAATTCAGCCTTGCAGTGACTTATCTCGGGGTTGTGATATTGACGATATCATGGATTGTACGGCAATTACTGTTATTCGAGCCCAAAAAAAAGCTGATAGCACACAATCAATATAAGTAAATTATCAGGGAGAACACTTTAAGTGAAAATTTTAGTAATTAATTGCGGCAGTTCATCGATAAAGTATAAAGTCTATGAATTTCCAAGTCGTACGCTGCTTATCAAGGGGATAATTGAAAATGTCGGCGACAAATCGGTTTCGGTCGCTAATCACTCCGAAGGCCTTAAGAAAGTCCTGAGTAAGCTGATAAGCAAAAAAGTCATTTCTGATTTAAAAGAGATTAATGCTGTCGGTCATCGGGTGGTTCATGGCGGGGAAACTTTTCAGCAGCCGCGGATGATAAATGAAGAAGTAATAATGAAAATAAAGGAATGTTCAAAGCTGGCGCCGCTTCATAATCCGGCAAACTTAGCCGGAATAATCGGTTGTGAGAATATTATGGCTAATGTTCCTCAAGTCGCGGTTTTTGACACGGCTTTCCATCAGACCATTCCCCAGTACGCTTATATGTATCCGATACCGATGAAATATTATAAGGATGATGGGGTAAGAAAATATGGGTTTCACGGTACATCTCATCAGTTTGTAGCGTTGGCAGCCGCTAAAAAATTAGGCAAGCCTTTTAATGCTTTAAAACTTATTACTTGTCACTTAGGCAATGGCTGCAGCATCACGGCAATAGATAAAGGCAAATCGGTTGATACTTCGATGGGGCTTACACCTTTGGAAGGGCTGATGATGGGTACGCGCTGTGGTGATATTGATGTTGCCGCGGCTTTTTGTGTGATGGAAAAAGAAGCGATATCGGTCAAAGAGATGGATATGGTTTTAAATCGAAAAAGCGGCCTTTTAGGTATATCGGGGATAAGTAATGATATTCGGGTTATTCGCAAAGCTGCTGATAAAGGTAATCCTTCGGCAAAGCTCGCGATTGAGATGTTTATGTATCGGATTAAAAAATATATCGGTGCTTATCTATTGGTTCTCGGCGGCGCTGATGCCGTTTGTTTTACTGCCGGTATCGGCGAAAATAATCCTGACCTTATTAAGGAATTTAAAAAACAAATAGATAAACTCACATCAAAGAAAACAAAGGTTTTAGTTATTCCCACAGACGAAGAACTGATGATCGCGTCTTTAACTCATGAAGTTGTCACTGCCAGTATTAAGAAAAAAAATGTTATAGCTTTAAGTTGAGGCTTACGGATATAAAGAGGTGCAAGGGATATGTTAAGAACTATGCTTAAATCAAAGATTTGTTACGCGACGGTTACTGAAATGAAGCTTTATTACAAAGGCAGTATTACTATTGATGAGGCAATTATTGAAGCGGCAGTTCTTTTACCGGGAGAAAAGGTTGAGGTTTTAAATCTTAATAATGGGATAAGATTTGAAACTTATGTTATCAAAGGCGCGCGGGATAGCGGAGTAATTTGTCTTAACGGCCCGGCCGCCCGGCTTGGTGTCAAAGGCGATAAGGTTGTTATTTTATCTTATGGCATTTATACTCCAGAGGAATTAAAGAATTACTCAGCGGATGTGGTGGAAGTAGATGAATCAAACAAAATTACGAATACATACCTGGCCTGAAAAAATATTAAAAACTTCTTCTCGGGAAGTAGCCGAAGTCACTGACGATATTCGCAGTAAGCTTGATGAAATGGTGATTTTAATGGGCTTAAACAAAGGGCTTGGGCTTGCGGCTAATCAGGCCGGATTAGACCTTCGGCTTGTGGTAATTGAGTTTGAAGATAAAATTTTCAAACTTGTAAATCCCAAAATAGTTAAATCGGAAGGTTCAATTAAAATTACCGAAGGCTGTTTAAGTTTTCCCGATATAGATATTGAGATTAAGCGGTTTAACAAGGTTTGGGTTGAAGCGCTTGATGAAACTGGCCAGCCTCTGGTAATCGAAGCAGATGATATTTTAGCAGTTATCTTTCAGCATGACATCGACCATATTAATGGCATTCCGTTTATTTATCGAATATCTTTCTGGCAAAAGCTGAAAATTATTCCCAAATTAAACCGAGTAAAGAAGGCGACTAAAGATGCGCTGCGCAAATAAGGAAAAGAATCAGGGTTTTTGCCGCTGTACCTATACCAGTTGTTCTCGCCATGGTATGTGTTGTGAATGCGTAAAGTATCATCAGGCTAACGGTGAGCTTCCCGGATGTTTTTTCCCGCCGGAAGCTGAGAAAACTTATAACCGTTCAATTGAATACTTTGTTTCTCTTCATCAATAGAGATTGTTCTAAATAGTCCTTACCGCCAGAGCTTTTACAAAATTCAGGATTATGAAAAATATTTGTTTTTTTATTTTAAGGTTGATAACTGCCGGGTTGTTACTGTATTTCCTTTTTGCCAAGGTACCTTATCAAAAAATAGTTGATCTTTATTCGGACGCCGATAAGCTCTATTTGGTTTCTGGGTTATTCATTTTTTTTATGTCTTTTGTTTTGGGAATATTCCGCTGGCAGTTTCTTCTAGCCGCTCAAGGTGTTTCTGTCGGCTACTTTCATGCCGCGAAGATTTATCTGGTCGGTTTGTTTTTTAATCTTTTTTGTCCGTCGTTTGTTGCCGGAGATATCTTTCGGGCGGTCAGTTTTTCTTCCCGTTATGGTTCATCGGAAAAAATAGCGTCGTCGGTTTTAATGGATCGTTTTAGCGGTGCCTGCGCTCTTACCTTTATCACGCTTGTCGCTTATGGCTGGGGGTATAAACTCATCGCGGCGAAAGAAGTGGCCTTGGCGATAATCATTTTATGCGCTATTCTTATTGGCGGGTCGCTCTTGTTTTTCAGCCGCCGATTTTTTTTCTTAATAACGTTCTTTATTAACAAAAAAAAACCTTTCTTTTTGAAGGTAAAACGTTATCACGACCAATTTTACTTTTTTCGTAAAAACCCCGCAGTTTTTTTTAAAAGTTTCATTATTTCAATTGTGATACAATTGGTCGCTCCGGTTGCTTTTTATGTGTCATCAAAAGCTTTTTATCTTCAAGTCGATATGCTTTATTTTTTAGTGCTGGTACCGATAATCATGGTTATCGCAATTATACCGGTAACGATTGCTGGCTTAGGTTTACGGGAAAACGCGGCCGTGTTCTTTTTTTCTTTAATCGGGATAAACGCTCATCTGAGCGCGGGATTGTCTTTAATCAGCGGCCTTTCGATAATTATTTCCGGGATCGTGGGGGGGGGTATTTATGTTGGTTTATCTAATCGATGCTTTCAATCTTGTTCATAAAGTTGAGTCTTTAGCCGATTCTTTCGCGCCCCATAATGATCTTATGTCTTATCTCAAGAGTAATAAACTTTGCGGTAGTAAAAATAATAAAGTTATAGTCGTCTTTGACGGGTATCCTCCCCGGGATTTTATTGAGCGTGAATTTGACGCGGTTTTTTCTTTTGATAAAACAGCTGATGATATTATTAAAGCTAAAGTTGATAAAGCCGAAAATAAAAAGCAAATAGTTGTTGTTACTAATGACCGTCAAATTCGTGACTATGTTAAACGTCAAGGAGCAGTTGTCTGCAAAACCGATGAGTTTACTAAAAAAAAGAGTAAACGAAAAAGGATCCAGGAATCTAAAGATATAAGCTACAGCCTTCAAGAGGAGATTACTGAAGAACTAAGGGGTATCTGGCTTAAAGAATAAAATATGAAAAAAGGATTTATAAATTTTTTGGGTACAGCTGGGGCAAGATTTGTCATGATCAATCAGCTTCGTTCTTCCGGTGGGATTTGGCTTGAGTATGGCCGGACTAAAGTATTAATTGATCCCGGACCAGGGTCGTTGATTCGTTGCCGAAAGAGCCGTCTGAAGCTTGACCCTTGCCGGCTTGATGCTGTTATCCTAACCCACAAACATCTTGATCATTGTGGTGATGTGAATGTGATGATTGAAGCTATGACTGAAGGCGGTTTTAAAAAACGAGGAGTTATTTTTGCTCCGAGTGACGCTTTTGGCCAAGATGGTGTTGTCTATGGCTATCTTAATAATTATTTAGGTAAAAGGGAAATTTTAAGGAAGAAAAAATTTTCGGTTGGTGATATCGTTTTTGAAGTTCCGATTCAAAATGATCATTCGGTTAAAACCTTTGGTTTAAAGTTTTTACTTGGTAAGCGGATAGTTTCGTTTGTCTCGGATACCCGCTATAAACCTTCACTTATAAAGGCTTATCAGGGTTCCTCAATTTTAGTGCTTAATGTCGTTTTTTATGAAAGAAGACCTCAGTATGAGCATATGTGTTTAGAAGATGCCCTTTTGATGGTTGATAAGATAAAACCAGAAAAAGCGATTATTACTCATTTTGGTATGTCGATGATAAAGGCCGGACTTTCTAAAATAAGCAGAAGATTACGGACTAAATATCAAGATCGAGTGGTATTAGCTCAGGATGGGCTTACTTTTCCGATAAATGATTGAAAAAATACCTGAGTTTGGGAGTTTTCAATTGACGGAGCTGAATTGTTTTGATAGTATGATTCTCTTCGGTTAACGAATGTGTTTAATGTATTAAAAAATAAAGGTATTTTATGATTGAACGTTATACTCCGGCTGATATTGGCGCGATTTGGGGGGAAGAAGAAAAGTTTAAAAGGTTTTTAACAATTGAGTCTCTGTTTTGCGAAGCTTTGGAGAACAATTCGCTAATACCTAAAGGTATGGCAGCCAAAATAGCCAAGGCTAAAATATCTCTTGAAGAAATTAAAGAAATCGAAAAAGAAACCCATCACGATATAATAGCTTTTTTAAAGTCTATATCTCCCCAAATAGGAGAGGCAGCGTCATACCTGCATATTGGTATGACTTCTTCAGATTTATTAGATACAACTCTAGCTTGGCAAATTAAAGACGCCACTACGATTATCTTAAAAGATCTTGATGAGTTAATTGAAATTTTTAAAGAAAAAGCCCTGCAGTATAAAGGTACTCTTTGTATGGCCAGGAGTCATGGTGTTCATGCCGAGATTTATAGCTTTGGTCTGAAATTTTTATATTGCTATAACGATTTGGCCGCTCAGCGAAAGTTCCTTAAAGACAGTTTGTCTTACACTGCTTGTGGTAAGATTTCCGGAGCGGTTGGGACATTCGCTTATTTTACACCAGACGTTGAAGAATATATCTGCGGAAAAATCGGAATAGATTATGCTAAAGTATCGACCCAAATTGTTTCCCGGGAAAGGATAGCCTATTATTTATCGCTTCTTTCCATAATCGGGGCTACTTTAGAACGTTTTGCTACCGAAATTCGCCATCTTCATCGTAATGAAGTAGATGAAGTTAAAGAACCGTTTTATAAGGGGCAAAAAGGATCGAGCGCGATGCCTCATAAACAAAATCCCATTGTTTGCGAGCGGATTTGCGGATTGAGCCGTCTTTTACGGGGGAATATGCTTGTTGGTTTTGAAAATATCAATCTTTGGCATGAACGTGATATTTCTCATTCTTCGGCCGAACGAGTCATTTTACCGGATTCGACAATTGCTCTTGTCTATAGTTTGAGGCTCCTGAAGCGGGTTGTAAAAGATTTGAATGTTAAACCGGAAAATATGAAAAAAAATATTGAGCTTAACCGAGGCATTGTTTATTCTCAAAAAATGATGGTTAAATTAATGCAGAAAGGCTTTTCGCGAATGGACGCTTATGACTTAGTGCAAAGCATTTCTTTAAAAGTTATTAACAATAACGAAACTTTCCAAGAGTCGGCAGTTAAGAATAAGCTGTTAGAAAAACACCTCAGCCAAGAGGAGATCAAAGAGATTTTTGATCCTTATTCATATCTTGTGAATATCGATAAAATCTACGAGCGGTTTGGGTTATAAACCATTCTGGCTAAATCATTTAGCCTGGGATTATTTTTATTTTTAAAAAAAGAGGTTTTGGTCTATGATTTGGCGTGTAGATGTATTTGCTAAAAATAAAAAATCGGATTTATCATTAACGGCTCAAGTCAGAGATCTAGGAGTTTATGGTGATTTTAAAATCTTTTCCCATAAAGTCTTTTTTTTGGATTCAGAATTAAAAAAAAGTGACATTGAATCTTTGGCGAAACAGCTTTTAATCGACCCGGTTCTTGAAACTTATTCTATTAATCAGGGTATCTTTTCTGAAAAACCGGAAGATAATCAGATTATTGTTGCCTATAACCCGGGAGTTTCTGACCCGGTCGCGATATCTTTGATGAAAGCTATTTCCGATGTGTCGGTTGATGTCCGGGATGTAATGGTTTCTGTTTCCTATGAATTCCAAGGGTTAGAACCTGACCAAATATCCTATATTGCTCCGAAAATTCTTTATAACCCTTTAATCCAGTATCCTTTAAAATATAGTAAACTAAGTTCAGTTAAAAATCTTAGTGAGTTTTCCGGCAATGATTATGAGTTTTCACTGGTTAACGTTGATATTCTCAATGCTGATGATGAGCAGTTAAAAGAAATTTCACGAACTGGTTGCTTATCTCTGTCATTAGAGGAAATGCGGATAATTAAAAAATATTTTACAGAAAAAAAACGAAATCCGACTGATTGTGAACTTGAGCAGATAGCTGTCCTTTGGTCAGAACATTGTGCCCATAAAACATTTCGCGGCCTTATCGATTACCAGGAGTGTAATGATAAGGGTGAAGTAACTTCCCAAGAAACTATTCCTAGTTTATTGAAGACAACAATTATGAAAGCGACCAAGGAGATTGCTTCTTCCGGTTGTGTTTCAGTGTTTGATGATAATTCAGGGATTGTGAAGTTTGATGACACTAATAATATTTGTTGTAAAGTCGAGACTCATAATCATCCGTCGAGTCTTGAACCTTACGGCGGAGCTGCTACCGGTATTGGCGGTGTGATCCGTGATATCTTAGGTACTGGGTGTGGAGCACGTCCATTTGCCTCTCTAGATGTGTTCTGTTTTTCTCCCTGGGATATCGAATACAAGGATTTGCCTGTTGGTTTACTTCATCCCAAACGAATTATTAGAGGAGTAGTCAGTGGTGTCGGTGATTACGGTAATCGTATGGGTATCCCTACGGTGAGCGGCGCGGTATGTTTTGATAAAAGATTTTTGGGTAATCCTCTTGTTTTTTGCGGAACGCTCGGCTTGATCAAAAAAGAACGTTCATTTAAGCATCCTAAAACCGGCAACTTAATTGTTCTTGCCGGGGCTAAAACTGGGCGGGATGGTGTCCACGGCGCGACATTCTCTTCTCAGGAGCTGGATGAGACAACGGTTTCTTTAACCAGCGCGGTCCAAATCGGTAATCCAATTGAAGAGAAAAAACTTACATCGGCAATCCTTCGGGCCGCTGAGGAAAATCTTTTTAACGCGATAACTGATTGCGGTGCCGGTGGCTTATCGAGCGCGGTTCCTGAACTTGGCCAGGGCCTGGGGATTGACGTTGAGTTAGATAAGGTTCCTCTTAAATATAAAAGACTTAATTATACTGAGATATGGATTTCTGAGTCGCAGGAAAGAATGGTTTTTTTTACTGAAACCGCAAACATCGCCAGGTTAACTGAAATTTTCCAGGAAGAAGATGTGCCGATGACGGTTATCGGCTCAGTTACTGACACAAACCGAATTGTTTTAAACTATAACGGCAATCGGGTTGCTGATATTGATATGGATTTTGTTTTTGAGTTGCCGAGGATAAAAAAAGAGGCGGTTTGGGTCAATCGGGCTAAAATCAAGGCTGATATACCGGAAAAGAAAAGTTATAATGATGATTTAATTTCGCTGATGGCGCAAGAAAATATCGCGCCGAAAGATTGGATTGTTCGTCAATATGACCATGAAGTCCAAGGCGGGTCGGTTATTAAGGCGATAACGGGGATAGAAAATATTAGCCTGTCTGATTCTTCAGTTAACCGTCCGGATTTAAAAAGTCAAAAGGGGGTAGCTTTAGGTGTAGGGATAAATCCTTTTTATTCTGATATCGACCCTTATTGGATGGCGGCTTTAAGTATTGATGAAGCGTTGCGTAATGTTGTCGCTGTTGGCGCTGATTTGACTAAAACTTATATTTTGGATAATTTTAGCTGGGGCTCACCTGATGACAGCCATGTCCTTGGCGGATTGGTTCGGGCCGCTAAAGCCTGTTATGATTATGCTACATATTTTAAAACGCCTTTTATTTCCGGGAAAGACAGCTTTTATAATGAATATACTGTTGGTGACAAACGAATAATTATCCCGGGAACTCTTTTGGTCACTTCTTTATCGGTTATTGATGATTGTTCTAAGACTGTAACCGGTTACTTCAAAAAAGAGCAAAGCTTAGTTTATTTAGTAGGGCTTACAAAACCGGAGTTAGGAGCAAGTGAATATTTTAGAATGTTAAAAATAAAAGAAGGGTTTGTCCCGGAAGTTGATAAAACTATCGCTTTGAATATTTTCAATGCGGTAACTAAATCTATCGGCCGTAATTTAGTCTTATCTTGTCATGATTTGTCGGAAGGCGGTTTAGCTGTCGCTTTAGCTGAAATGAGCTGTGGTTCGGGGTTAGGTGCTTGTGTTTTTCTCGATGAGGTCGCTAAACAAGGCTCGATGAAAGATTACGAGTTGCTTTTTTCTGAATCTCCGACAAGGTTTATCGTTGAGGTAGAAAAAAAGAATAAAGACGCCTTTGAAAGTTTGTTTGAAGCGCTGCCATTTGGTTTGATTGGTTGTGTTAGCGGTTTCCCTCAGCTGGTAATTACCGGAACGGATTCAAAAGAAATCGTAAATGTTTCGATTGATGGGCTAAGAAAGTCATGGATGAAGACATTTCAGGAGTTTAGATAATAGTCATGAAACCGAAAGTTTTAATATTACGTACTGCCGGAACAAACTGTGATAAAGAAACCGCTCACGCTTTTGAGCTGGCCGGGGCAGATGTCAGCGTTGAGCATATTCATCATCTCAAAAAACATAAACAGTTAAGTAAGTTTAATATTTTATGTCTTCCAGGCGGGTTTAGTTATGGTGATGACCTTGGGGCCGGGAAGATATTTTCCTTGGAGTTTTTGCTTTGGCTTAAGTCAGAGCTGGAAAATTTTATTGACAACGGAGGGTTGATTCTCGGTATTTGTAATGGGTTTCAGGTTTTAGTTAAAACCGGTATTTTGCCGGACCTTAACTTTAGCCAAACTGTAACTTTAACTGATAATGATTCACATCGCTTTGAAGATAGATGGGTTTACTTAAAGACTCCGGGCCCAGACCCAACTATTCCGGCGAACAAGATCTGGCTGAAAGATTTAGATTCAGTTATTACGCTTCCGATTGCACATGCTGAAGGAAAATTTTTCGCTGATGACAGTATCGTTAAGATTATAGAAAAAAATAAACAGGTCGCGTTACGATATGTTAATGGGCAGGGTGTTCGCGGCGGATATCCTTTTAATCCTAACGGTTCAATCAATGATATCGCCGGGATAACTGATATTAGCGGCCGGGTTTTTGGCCTAATGCCTCATCCGGAACGGTTCATTGACCGGCATCATTTCCCTTTTTGGCAGAATCAAACTGTTACAGCCTGGGGTTTTATTATAATTGAGAATTCAGTTAAGTTTTTTGAGAAAGGCGGCTAAACAATGAGGCAGTTAAAAGAAAAATGCGGGTTGTTCGGAGTATATAATTCCAGTGAGGCATCATTCCTTACTTTTTTAGGCCTTTTTTCTCTTCAGCATCGGGGAGAAGAATCTTGCGGTATAATCGTTTTTGACGGTGAGAGTTTTAACTCTCATAAAGGTATGGGGTTGGTAAGTGAGGTTTTTAATAATCAGATTTTGCAGGGCCTAAAAGGGCATCAAGCGATAGGCCATGTGCGGTATTCTACAACAGGGTCCAGCGCGTTAAAAAATATTCAGCCCTTAATCGTTGATTCCCGCCGACTTCCGATAGCTTTGGCTCATAATGGTAATCTTGTTAATTCTGAGAGCTTAAGAAATTCTCTTGAGGGTAAAGGGGCGATATTTCAGACAACTTCAGATTCGGAACTGATTCTTCATTTGATCATGCGTTCAAAAGAGACAGGGTTGATCGATAAGATTAAGACAGCCTTGAAAAAAGTCAAAGGTGCCTATTCTCTTTTAATTATGGGCAAAGAAGAGATTATCGGTATCCGTGACCCGCTGGGGTTTCGGCCCTTATGTATCGGCAAACGCGGCAACGAATATTTTATAGTTTCGGAAAGTTGTTCGCTGGATTTAATCGAAGCAAAGTTTGTTCGGGAGGTAGAGCCCGGGGAAATAGTCGTAATTAATAAAAATGGTATTAAAAGTGTGCGGTACGCGCCGTTACCGAAACGGCTTGCTTATTGTTCTTTTGAACACGTTTATTTTTCAAGGCCGGATTCCAAAGTCTTTGGTGAGACTGTTCA
Source organism: Candidatus Omnitrophota bacterium (assembly GCA_028711575.1). Classification (GTDB taxonomy): domain Bacteria; phylum Omnitrophota; class Gorgyraeia; order Duberdicusellales; family 4484-171; genus JAQTSA01. The sequence goes on from JAQTSA010000023.1 coordinate 14,985, forward strand.
TTTGGTTCGGAAAAAACTTGGCGCTAAGTTAGCCCAGGAGTTTCCGGTTGAAGCTGATTGCGTAATCGGAGTTCCTGATTCAGGCACTTCTTCGGCTTTAGGGTTTGCCGAGGAATTGAATATTCCTTTTGAAATTGGTATAATCCGAAACCATTATATTGGAAGGACCTTTATTCAGCCGTATCAGCAGAAGCGTGATCTGGGAGTGAAACTTAAATTTAATATTTTAGAGGAAGTTGTAAAAGGCAAACGGGTCGTTATTGTTGATGATTCGATAGTTCGCGGCACTACCTCAAGAATTCGTGTTAAGAATTTGCGTAAGATGGGGGCAAAAGAGGTTCATTTGCGTATCGGCTGTCCGCCTCATAAATACGGGTGTTTTTATGGCATTGATTTTCCTGATCCGGCTACCTTAATCGCTCATAACCGCTCAATTAAGGAGATGGAGAAATACTTGGATGTAGATAGCTTAGGCTATTTAAGCCTTGAGGGAATGTTAAGCTGTTTTAAAAATGCAGAAAATCATTATTGTACTGCCTGCTGGTCGGGGAATTATCCTTTGAAATGCGCGATCTGTGATAAGCATTCCCTGGAAAGGAATTGTTAAACTATGGCTAAAATAACTTACGAAAATAGCGGTGTCAGCATTGATAAAGCCGATGCTTTTGTTAAAGGGATCGCTGTTAAAAGCGCGGTTTCGGCTTTTGGCTGTATTTTTGATTGTTCCAAAACCATTAAAAAATATAAAAATCCGGTTTTAGTTTCTTCAACTGATGGGGTAGGGACAAAACTTATCGTCGCCGATATTTTAGATGATCATTCTACTATTGGTATCGATTTGGTCGCGATGAATGTTAATGATATTATTTGTTTTGGTGCCCGGCCGTTGTTTTTTTTAGATTATATCGCTTGCGGTCGACTCAACATCAAAAAATTAACCGCGGTTGTTAACGGAATAAAAAAAGCGGTTTTTGAGTCGCAATGTTTGCTTATCGGCGGTGAGACGGCTGAAATGCCGGGTATTTATCGCGGCGAGGACTATGATTTAGCGGGCTTTGCGGTCGGTATAGTCGAGAAGAACCGAATTATTGACGGATCTAAAATAAAAGATAAATATAAAGTGATCGGCGTTACTTCTTCCGGTCCGCATTCAAACGGATATTCTTTGTTAAGAAAAGCTTTGGGGCCAAAACTCATTAAAAAACACGCTAAAGAAGTTTTAGAACCAACAAGGCTTTACGTTCAGCTTGTTAACAGTTTGCTTTCTACACCTTATTGCCGAATGAAAAATCCTGTGGCCGGGATAGCTCATGTTACTGGCGGCGCGTTTTATAAAAAAGCTACAAAAATATTACCTGAAGGCTTGGGAATGGTTATTGATAAAAAAAGCTGGCCAAAACTTAAGATATTTCAGGTTATACAGGATTTATCCCAATCATCGGAAAAAGACATGTATACTGTGTTTAATATGGGTATTGGTCTTATTCTGATCGTTAAAGAAGAGTATCAGGACAAAATCCTTCGTCATGCCAACAAATTTTATGAGTCATATATTATCGGGGAAGTTGTGAAATCTGAGATTCCGATGACTTTAATCTGATTTTTTTGTGACTTACAAAATTTAATTGTTAATAATCTAAATAATTAAGGAGGCTTAACTTGAGATTATTAGTTATTGGTTCAGGAGGCAGAGAACATTGTCTGATTTGGAAGTTAGCTCAGTCCAGTCGAGTCAGCAAAATTTTTTGCGCGCCGGGTAACGGTGGGACCTCCAATATCGCCGAAAACGTAAATATTTCAGCAGAAGATTCAGACGGCCTGTTAAGCTTTGCTAAAGCGGAAAAAATTGACCTTACAATAGTCGGTCCGGAAGTTCCTTTAGTCGGCGGGCTGGTTGACCTTTTTGAAAGTCAGGGGTTAAAAATATTCGGCCCGAACAAAGCTTGTGCCCGTTTAGAGGATAGCAAGGCTTTTTCCAAGACAATAATGAAAGAGTGTTCAGTCCTTACCGCTGATTTTGAAATTTTTGATGATTCTGAAACGGCAAAAGAATATATTCGCTCTAAAGGTGTGCCAATCGTCGTTAAGGCTGACGGCTTAGCTGCCGGAAAAGGTGTTATCGTTTGTCACGACCTTGATCAGGCCTTAAGCGCGGTCGATGAGATAATGGTTAATAAAAAGTTCGCTTCTTCCGGAGAAAAGATTGTTGTTGAGCAGTGTTTAACGGGGGAAGAGGCCTCGCTTTTAGTATTTACTGATGGGCAAACTATTATCCCGCTTGTCTCTTCTCAGGACCATAAAGCGGTGTATGACCAGGATAAGGGTCCTAATACCGGAGGGATGGGGTCTTACGCTCCGGCTCCGGTTGTCGGCGACGGCCTTTATAAAAAAATAATTGACGAAGTCTTTCGTCCGGTGATCGAAGGCCTAAAACGTAAGGGACATACTTATAAAGGTATGCTTTATGCCGGGATAATGATTGATAGCGGCCGGCCTTATGTCTTAGAATTTAATGTTCGTTTTGGTGATCCGGAAACCCAAGTTTTGCTTCCCAAACTGAAAAGTGATTTGGTTGATGTAATGTTAAAGACTATTGAGGGCAAACTCAATGAGGTAACCTTAGAGTGGGATACCCGAAACTGTTTATGCGTTGTATTGACCAGCGGCGGTTATCCCGGAAACTATAAAAAAGGTGATATTATATCGGGGTTAGACCAATTGGAAAATTTGGATAATGTTTTTGTTTTTCATGCCGGAACGATTAAAGACGAAACCGGGCGGGTTTTGACTAACGGCGGGCGGGTTTTAAACGTTGTCGCTTTAGCCGATAACTTAAAACAAGCTCAAGACAGAGTTTATTCAGCGATCGATTTAATTAAATTTGATCGTATGCACTATCGTAAAGATATTGCTAATAAAGCATTGAAATTTTAAAACTTACGGTGTAAAATCAACTGATAGCTGTATTTAAAAGGGAGACGCCAGTGAAAGAAAAAATAGCTGTTATTGTCGGGAGCAAGAGTGATTTACCGGTTATAAAGCCGGGGCTTGATTTGTGCCAAGAACTTGGGATTGGATATAGCTTAGAGGTTATTTCTGCCCATCGTCACCCTGATAAGTTGAGAAATTTTTGTAAAAAACAGGAAAAAAACGGCATCGAAGTCATTATTGCCTGCGCCGGTATGGCGGCAGCTTTGCCGGGGTTTGTCGCTTCTTATGTTGATATTCCGGTCGTCGGAGTCGCTCTTTCCGGCGGGTTACTCGATGGTTTAGATTCTCTTTTATCGATAGTAAGCACTCCGGCCGGTATGGGCCTGGTTTGCAGCGGAGTCGGTAAGAGCGCTTTTATCAACGCCATTATTTTCTCAATGGAAATTGTGGCCGTCAAAGACAATAAAGCTAAACCGCTTTTGCTTGAATTAAAGAAAAAATTCAGATAGAAAGTTTCTTTTCTGATTGTATCTAATTTTTTTAGCGGCATATCTTTTCTCGAGACAGACAAAATTCTTTATAACAAAATGAAACGAATAGTTCTTAATCCCAACCATATTGACAATAATTTAATAAAAGAAGCGGCACGGATAATAACCAATGGCGGTATTGTCGCTCTACCGACAGAGACGGTTTACGGGTTAGCGGCGCGTGCCGATAGAAACGCGGTTGTTGATCGGTTATATAAAATAAAAAAACGTAGTTTAGATAAACCGTTTAGTTATGTTGTTGATTTGCCGCAACGGGCTGTTTCTGATTATTTAGCGACTCTGCCTCCTTTTGGTTACCGGTTGGTTGAGCGGTTTTGGCCGGGACCGCTTACTCTTGTTTATTATTCTGTTAACGATAAAAAAATCGGTATAAGAGTTCCGGCGAATATTGTTACTCAAAGGATCTTAAGTTTAGTTGATCTGCCGGTTTTTTGCCGTCAGCTAATTTCAGCGGCGAGCCTGAAGCCACGACCGCTGAACAGGTTGAGACCTTGTTTAAGGATGAGATTGACGCTGTAGTTGACGCTAAGGAAGCTGTTTATGAACAATCGTCAACGGTTGTTGATATGACAAAGAATCCTTTTGATATTTTGCGCGTAGGTGTAATCAGGAAACAGGAAATAATTGAGCTTTTTGTAAAAAAAAGAATAACTTTTGTCTGTACCGGCAACACCTGCCGTTCACCAATGGGCGAGATGTTGCTTCGAAAGTATATTGCTGAATCTAAGCCGCATTTAACCGGTAGATATGAGATAATATCCCGCGGGATATCGGCCTATGACGGCTCGCCGGCCACGGCCAATGTGGTTAGCCTTATGAACGATAAAGAAGGAATAAACGCCCGTGTTTTTTCTGCCCAACGGCTGGATCGTCAGACGGTTCTTTCTTCTGACTATATTTTTTGTATGGAAAAGATGCATCGCGATTATATTGTAAATTTAGAGCCTACAGCGGGAGGCCGAACTTTCACTCTGGCTAAATTTTTATCTTCAAAAGAAGAAAAAGATATTCCCGATCCGATTGGAAAGGATGTATCAGTCTATGAGCATGTTTACCGTTTAATTTCAGAAGCGGTAACTGAATTGAAAGACTGGCTTTAATTTAAATTAAAAACTAAAATTTAAAATTTAAAGTTCAAAGTTTAAATTTTAGAAGTTAAAAGTAAACGATAATCGATTAGCGTTTAGACAGGGGGATTTATGAAAATAGCTTTAGCGTCAGACCATCGGGGGTTCAAACTCAAAACTATGCTGATTGGTTACTTGCAGGGTAAGGGACATCAGATCATTGATTTTGGGACTTATTCT
>JAQTSA010000147.1 GCA_028711575.1 Candidatus Omnitrophota bacterium
TAATTTAATGGAAATTTATAAAAGGATCATACTTGGAGATATTGATGTTAATAACAATGATGCTTTAGACGTTTTGGACGACAATCAAATTAAATATATAAAAAATTATAAAACGATAAGGAAGCTATTAAAGAAATACATTAAAGATCATGAATTTAATAAATTGGATGAACTATTTATCAAAATAACCTCTTTGCTTTTTATTGTCATAATTTGTAAATCAGATAACGATGCTTACAGTATATTTGAAGGACTGAATGCTACAGGGATTGGATTATCTGTAGCTGATTTGGTTAAAAATGCTGTTTTACATGCGACAAAAGGTATTCAGGCTAAGGCTAGTGCAGAGGATATTTGGGAGCAAATTGAGAGTATATTCGAAGCTACAAAAGTTGCAGATTTTCCTAAATATTTACGACATCAATGGATCTCTCGACAAGGATATGTGAATAATAGTAAATTATTCGAGGTTATTAAAGAAAACAAATTATATGGCAAGAACAACGATGAAATTATCAGCTATACAAAAGAACTGCTTGATGATGCTAAGGCATATTCCGGATTTCGTTCTAAGCAAATGGAAAGTAATTTATATAATTCTAAGAAAATTGATGCCGAAATAATTAGTACAATTGCATTGTTTAGAATCTTGGATGTTGAGCAAATATATGAAGTTATTTTAGCATATTTCAATAAGTTTTTAAGTACAGGTGCTTACACTAAGAAGCAAATTTGCCAGGATTTAAATCGTCTTTGGATTTTTGCTTTTAGGGCTAAGATAATTTCAGTTAACCCTTCTGAATATGAAAAAAAGTTTGCTGACCATTGTAAAGTTATTAGGGAATATAGTAAGAAAGAGATGGATAGAATGTCTAATAATTTTTACGCAGATTTAAATAGATTAGTAGAAAATGATAAAATATTTGTCGAGAACTTTGCTAAGGATGTTAAGTATAAATATGGACCAGGTAATCAGCTTATTCATTATTTGCTTGAAACAATAATGCGGCAAGAAAACCCTAAAATTAAAATAGAGACTCCCACAATAGAGCATATACTTCCATTAGAACCAGAGAAGTGGGGGTTAACTAAGCAGGATGTTAAAGGGTATGTTAATGATATAGGGAATTTGACTTTACTTCACAATGCTGATAATGGTTCACTTGAAAATGAAAGAATGCAAGTTAAGATTCAAAAAGTGTATATCTCTTCTCCTTTCGAAATGAATAAAAGATTGGCTGTTTTGGAAAAATCGTTTGAGAATAATCCACAAGAGGCCATAAAAAACAGAGGTGTCGAATTGGCTGATATGGCATCAAAGATCTGGAAGTTATAAGTTTACTAAAGTAAAGGAGAAGATATGGAATGCAAACGAATAAGCTTTGGTTATTTAAGTACAAAAGTTTATGGAGGTAGACCAGAGAATAAAACTTTAGGGATAAGATTTGAGCCTGAGGAGAAAGATAATGCAATAAAATTGGCGCGCAGTATTTTGCAGGCTGTAGAACATGGTAAGGGGGTAGACATCACGGTTTTTAGATATAAACCACTAAAAGATGGCACAGTAAGAATTACAGTGACTGCTATTAAGTAAATAAATAAAAATGAACGGTTCTATTTATTAAAACTAAGTGCCGCTTTCGGAGTTTAAGTGGGCGCGGCCGAGGAAGCAGAAACTATAGAAGCAATCTCTTGGGTTCCAAGCCGTAAAAAAGATAGAATAGAAGTTATTATTGAAAAGGAGTCAATTCTGATGGAATTTATTACTAGTAGGCCTAATCTGTTAGACCAGCCTAAAGAGATGGATCAAGAATTAAGGGCGAATATGTGGAGCAAAAAGTTTTGGCCTTACGAGGAGCTAAATTTAGCGGATACAGTATATTGGTATGAGACTATAAGCAAGTGTATAGTTTGGAAATCTCAAGTTGTTAAGTTGGAAAAGTTTTCTTATAGCAATAAACAAAGTGCTTTTAGAACACTTGAGGATCAATTCGGACCTTTTAATAAAAGATTTATCTATTTCGAAAATGCTCCAATTTCTGGATATTGTTTGGCGTTTAGGGTGAAAACACTTGAAAAACTTAGCTTGCCAAAACCTGAAGGATTAAAATTTCCGCATCTTGGATGGCTGCGTATCAATGAAAGAATATATAGAGAATGGTTGAAATGAACTTTTTAGTTTGAGTGGCCATAGCCGAGGAAGCCAAAACTATATAGATGTCTTTTGGTTTTAGAAAGCGTTAGATGTTATATTGAAACAAGCGACAGTGTTGGCGGATTGGTAGGTGGAAAACCTAGAAAATAAGCAGGAGGATAACATGGATTTGATATTTATCCACGGTGTAAATCAACAAACCACTGGCTATAGCAGAGAATTCTTTAATCTGATTCTCAGTAATTATAAAGGGATTCTGAAGAAGAAAGGGTATGGACAAGAAGAGATAGAAAAAAAGTCATCTGATTTGGTACAGAAGGAGTTACTTTGGGCGGATGTCACCACTGATTTAACAAACAGATACTTAACTTTTGAATTTGGACCTAAGAATAGATCTTTTATCTGTAAGTTTATCACTCCTGCCATAGATCCTATTGTTATACAGATTCTTTATTACGTTAAAGATAAAGGGAATAAAGATAGCGGGGCGATGGGTATACTCAGCCGTGTTGGTGCTAAGTTTAAAGCCTATCAGGACGCGGGCATGAAAGAATGCATTGTGGTTGCTCATTCCCTAGGATCGGTAATCGCTTTTGACTATTTGTTTGGTTTCCGTAAGTATATGCTTGATGCTGGAATTACGATTAAAGCATTCATAACCCTTGGTTCTCCTATTCCAATTTTCACAGCTTCCATGGGTTATATTGAGTCTGGTTTGAAATTGCCTACTAACGTTAAACGCTGCGTGAATATTTTGGATAAAGATGATGCCATCGCACGTTACTGTCGGCCGTTTTTCAAAAATATCGATATAGACGAAATCGAGGTAAACACTGGCTTAAATCCGATTAAGTCTCATGGTTACTACTGGCAAAGTAGACCTACGGCTAAACATATTGCTAAAGTAATAGATGAGAGCGTTTGAAAGGGTAGGTATCTTTATTCTTTAAAAATAGACTATCCTATTTATTAAACTTGTAGATCGACTGATCCATAATAGGAAATATTCTTAATTTTAATAAAGATTTAGTTATATGGGAATATATGTTTAGTGAGTTAATCGATGATGTTTTATTAACTAGGATTTTATTGTGAAAAATGGACAAAGGTGATTTAAAAAAATTTTTGGAAGAAATTAAACCTGCACACCCTGTCAATTTTACTTTCATTTTTATCTTTTTATTATTTTTTGTTTTTGTTCTTTTTTATGTTTTTCATAAATTTTTCCAAAATATTAAGAATTTTGAAATAGTTATTTCTTTTTTGCTCGGTATTATGTCTTTAACTCTCTTTGATATTTTGAAAAAACAATGGTTTGCGCCTTTTATTAAAATAACGTCATGGAATGATCTCCAAGAATTACGCCGGCCTCTTACAAAAAAGCAAGGTACTAATCGCTATGATTATATTTTAAAAGTTGAAAATAATGGAAATATAATAGCGGAAGATTGCGAGATTAGCATTACCATTAAAGACTTTTCACAAGAAAATGTCTGGCCTTCTAGCGCCATGATCCGCGATCCATCTGAATGGATGCCTATTTCTAATGAATCGATCCCGTGGGTATTTTTAGCACGCGATGATTTGCCAAGAAAAGTTAATATAAATCCTAAGTCATCTCTTAGAATAGCATTCATTCGTCAAGAAGGTGCAGGCAAAAACGTTTATTATAAAATATCTTCACCGAACGAAAAAATGCATCTTGTTTGCCTAAAATATTATAATAACAGTGATGAAAAGATTAATTATAAAATTGATATTCATATATCAGGTAAGAATTTCTTTCCCATAACTAAAGAATGCAGACTGTGAAGTAAAAGTTATAGTAGTTTGCTGTAGCGGGAATAGAAATAGAAAAACAGTGGGCATGTTTTGATTACTGGATAAAGATAAGGAAAATCGGCATGAAAATTCAAGTCCAAAAACCTTTAAATAAACTTTGTTTGATTGGCAACTTTCTAACAGAGGGGATGCTTATTTTGTGGAGGAGGTGTTTATGAAGAATATAGTTGTCGCTATTATTCTGGGTATAAGCTTCATTATATGTGTTTCTATTTTAGTTAAACAGTTTTCCACAGTAGACCGATATAAAATTATTATGAACAACGGGGAGGGGTCGGGTCTAATAACTTTGAAATATGATACTGTCGAAGGAAGAACCTGGCGATTAGCTTTACCAGAATGTTATTGGATTGAAATTCAAGATTCTGGCATGCACTATGTCTTGCCTGATAAAGATAAAGGTAAGAACAAGTAGACAACAAAAGAATTCCGGGGACATAATATATAATTAAGAAGATAGCGTTGAGTGGTTAGCGTAGTAAAACTAAGTGTTGTTTCCGAGGTTTAAGTGTGTTTGCCCGAGAAAGCAAAAATATAAAAACGTCCTTAGGCTTACCCATAAGAAAAAGGAGATTTTTACAATGGATATTCCAC
>JAQTSA010000148.1 GCA_028711575.1 Candidatus Omnitrophota bacterium
GTCTGAGCATGCTTAAAAGCGGCGAATTGTACCGCCCTGAAAGAGTTTTTATGCCGGTTTAATTGTCAATGAACGTTCTTTGAAAATTTGTTATTTTTTGCTTTATCCTTTATAGGATGTCTTTTATCACCTAAAACGAGCCTGTTACAGCTTTTTGAAAATCAAATTATCCCTGATAATCAGCCTGGCTTAAAATCAATCCCAGAACAACTTCGCCGGCATTATTATTCTCTAATGATATATTCTCTTTTTTAGCGATTTGGTTAATAATATATGAAATTTTTATCTGTTCCTCGGCTAACGGTTTAGCTTTATCTTCAATCTCTTTTTTATATTTTTCTATTTCCTGCTGATTTACTCCCCGCATCTGGAGATTATAGATTTCCCGGGAAACGATTTCTTTCTGCTGGCGTTCTATTTCACTTTTTGGCACATCGACTTTAACTTTTTTCAATAGATGTTTAGCTATTTGAGCGTCAATTTTCTGGCGGCGGACACGAATCTTTTCAACCATAAGCTCAGCTTCAATCGCGACCTTAAATTTAGCAACATCAGCATACCCGGCCCATTGAGCGAGAGAATCATCTTCTAAATCTCTGTCAATCGTCTTTTTAACGTTTTCTTTAAGATGAGTTATTACTTTTTCTACCTCAATCGCGTCAACCTTGATAGTTTCATCCTTAATAACAATTTTTTTATAATCATCATCTGACAACTCTACTTCCGGACGAATTTCAAACTCAGCTTTAAAAGTCAAACCTTTGTCGGTAACGTCAACGTCATAGATACGAGGCATACTCGCCGGATCCAAAGATTGCTGTTCTAAAGCCTGTTCGTAATAAGTCGGAACGACTTCGTTAAGGAACTTATCCATCAAAGTCGCGCCATGATGCTTTTCCAATATCTCAATTGGCGCGCTGCCGGGACGAAACCCCGGAACTTTTAAGGCCTTTCCATTCTTAAGAAAACTTTCTTTCTTTTTACTAAAAAAGTCATCGCCTTCAATTAGAACTGAAATATCACGTTTTAATTTGTCAATTTTTTTTACTTCAACATTCATTTTTCTGCCCTCTTTTCTTCAATTTGCCCGGATAAAAAATGCGGACCCTTAATCGGCATTTCTTTTACGATGCAACTACATAGTGAAATCACGACCCAAATATATTTCTCTCGCTTTCGCGTCACTTATTAATTCTTTGGATGTCCCGGAAATAAAAATACTTCCTTCAGCGATTAAATAAGCCCTGTCAGTAATCGAAAGCGTCTCTCTAACGTTATGATCAGTCAGTAATATACCCATACCTTTTCTTTTAAGCTCAGTGATGATTTGTTTTGCTTCTCCGACAACGATCGGATCTATTCCTGAAAAAGGTTCATCAAGCAGCAAAAATGACGGCCGGGTTACAAGAGCCCTCGTTATTTCCAACCGCCGCATTTCTCCGCCGCTAAGAGTATAAGCTTTACTTTTACGCAAATGAAGTATATTTAACTCTTTCAGCAATTCTTCCAAACGCTTAATACGCTCAAATTTTGTCATCGGCAAAGTCTCTAAAATCGCCATAATATTATCTTCTACAGTTAACTTACGAAATACTGAAGGTTCCTGAGAAAGATATCCAACACCAAGCTTAGCGCGCATATGTATTGAATAAGACGTAATATCCTGATTATCAAACATTATTCGGCCTTCATCCGGAGAGATTATACCGACAATCATATAAAATGATGTCGTTTTACCGGCACCGTTAGGACCAAGAAGACCAACTACTTCGCCTCTCTTAACCGAGAGAGAAACACCTTTAACGACAGCGCGGCCGCCATAAGATTTCGCAATATTGTAGACTTCAAGTATTTTCATAAGCTTTACTGCAGAAAGGCAGTTTCTTCATTATCCTGAGGAAAGTATATGATCCTGGGAGTACCTTCAAGGACGATCCGTTCCTCCTTACCGAGGTAAGTAGCCTTATTAGCAAAAGTCACATTTTCATCTTTAATTATTTTTACGTCCCCTTCGGCAACGACCTTTAAAAGTTTTTTTTCTTTAGTATCAAAAAAAACAGTCGCTTTATCGGCAAACATTTTACCTTCTTCGTTCTCAAAAATAACGTTATTTAAAAATATCGCTCTACCTACTGTGTACTCTATATCCAACGGCCCATCACAAATAATAGTTGTCGGCTTCTTGTGCATATTTTCTTTGTCATTAAGCGTCATCTCAACATTTTTTTCAAAATTAACATTCTTAAATTTAGTATCAGCGTTAAGGCCTTTTGCTACTATTTTTAAATCCTGGCGCTGAGCATCAACCCAATCATCAGTTTCGACTTTATTCTCTTTTTTCTTCCAGTCGAGTGAGTTAGTCTCCAATTGGATCCCATCTTTATTCTCAATATGAACATCATTTTCTAAATGAATGTTATGATTACTTTTGTTGAGAGTCGCTTTTTGAGATTTCATCGAAAGAGTGTCATCCTCAGAATAATATTTTGCCTGCATTGTGTCAATGTTGACAGTATCTTCTCCCAAAACAGCTTTTTCGCCCTCGATTTCCCAATCGCGAGTTCCGTCGGCCTTATAGTTAGAAAGATAAAAATCGTTTATTTTCTGGCCAGATACCGGCGCCTGACAATAGACAATCCGGCTGAAGCTTAAAAAGCAAACAATAAGAATCAGTCTATTTAATATTGATTTTTTTTTAGTCATTTTTCCCAAACCGTGAATTTTACCACGACGAACCCACTATACTATACCAAAATCCAAACACTTTGGCAAAAAGAATATAAAAATTGGTAACTTAAACCAATTAATTTATCTTTAACTGGGCTTTTTGATAATTTCAATAAGTTTTTTTTCAAGATTTTTGGTCTTGATAATCAGATCGATAACCTCGCGGACAGCGCCTGAACCGCCAGGTAATTTGGTTACATAATCAGCCTTTGCGCGAAGCAAACTAACGGCGTCAGAAACCGCGACCCCAAGGCCTACACGCTCAACCATTCCTAAATCAATGAGATCATCACCGACAAAACAAATCTCACTTTCCGATACTTTATATTTCAAACAAACATCCGCCAAAAGTTTCTCTTTAGGCAGAACACCGCCAAAGACTTGGACAACCCCCATATCTTTAGCCCTTTTTTCAAGGATATGAGAATTTCGCGCCGAAATAAATATCGTCGGTATACCTAACCGGCCAAGAAAATAAACTCCTAATCCGTCTTTGACGTTAAATATTTTAGTTTCCCGTCCGGACTCATCATAAATTATTTCGCCTTTTGTTAAAACTCCATCGACATCAAGAATAAGTAACTTGACTCCTTTAAACAACTTTTTTAATCTGGTTTTATCAACTTTCATAATCACTGACAGGAAAAATATCCGATTAACCTATATAATACCGGCCGCGATCAAATCCTGGATGTCAAGCATCCCTACCGGCTTATAATCTTTGTCAACAACCGGAACTTCATCTACTTTCTTTTTCTCTAAAATCTTCATTGCCTCAGAAGCAAGCGACGTATCGCGTACAACTGTCGGATTTTTGGTCATTAATTTTTTAACCTTTTTCTTTAATAGCTGGGGATGACATTCTAAATTTCTACGCAGATCACCATCAGTAAAAATACCGACAAGCTTACCGGTTTCATCAACCACTGAAGCCGCGCCGGAATGAGCGGTAGTTATTTTTAAAAGAACATCTTTAATTAAGGTCTCTTCATCAACAACCGGATTATAAGATTTCCTCCTCATGATATCGCAAACCTTAAGTAAAAGTTTTCGTCCTAAAGAACCGCGAGGATGAAAAGACGCGAAATCTTTTTCTTTAAACCCCTTTATTTTCTGTAAAACAACCGATATCGCGTCACAAATAGCAAGCATCGCTGTAGTCGAAGTTGTCGGCGCCAATCCCAAGGAACAGGCTTCCTTGTCAACTTTTACGCTAATTGCCGAATCAGAGTACCGGGCAAGGCTGGATTTAGTGTTGCCGGTAATCGCGATAATCTTAGCACCGATCTTCTTTATAAAAGGTATAAGATTTTTTATTTCGTCAGTTTCTCCGCTATAAGACAAAACAACAACAACATCGTCCTCACGAATCCGCCCCAAATCACCGTGAACAGCTTCAGCAGCATGAAGCCAGAAGCTTGATGAACCGGTGGATGACAAGGTAGCCGAAAACTTTTGACCGACAATACCGGCCTTCCCCATACCGGTAACAACAATCATTCCCTGAGTTTGGGAAATAATTTCTACCGCTTTTAAAAAGTTGTCGTCCAAATTTTCTTTAATTTTTAAAAGGCCTTCTATTTCGGTAACAAGGACTTCTTCGGCCCAATGGAGTACTTCTTCTTTTTTAAAACGTTTCATTATCAGCTCCTCATTACTCAACCCGCGCGCTGCAAACAGACTAAATCGTCTAATAACGTCTTGAGTTTATTTTAAGCAAAGACCGTATGTTTATCCGACAAGGCTTTTCTGGGGTTTTGATGGACTTCCATGAAAAGGCCGTCAATCCCTAAGGCAACACCGGCCCGGGCCATAGCCGGCACAAACTGACT
>JAQTSA010000149.1 GCA_028711575.1 Candidatus Omnitrophota bacterium
CGGTGTGGGTATCGCTGCTGTAGGTATGTTATCGACCTTAGGCATAACGCTTTCTACTGATGCTTATGGACCAATTGCCGATAATGCCGGAGGTATCGCTGAAATGGCAAAACTGGCGCCTAAGGTACGTCAGCGAACTGATCAGCTTGATTCTTTAGGTAATACAACTGCCGCGACAGGTAAGGGTTTTGCTATTGGTTCGGCAGCTTTAACGGCATTAGCATTGATCGTTGCTTATCGTGACCATATTGTTCATGAGGCCAGCCGTTTAGGTATTGTAGTGAACTTAAACCTTAGTTTGCTTGATCCGAACGTTTTAATCGGTGTATTTATCGGCGCGATGATGCCGTTTGTTTTTTGTTCATTGAGTCTAAGTGCCGTTGGCCGGGCGGCGGGAGCGATTATTGTTGAGGTTCGCAGGCAGTTTCGTGAGATTAAAGGTTTGCTTGAAGGTAAGGCCGAAGCTGATTATGCTCGCTGTGTAGCTTTAACTACAAAGTCAGCTCAAAAAGAGATGATTTTGCCTTCCTTATTAGCGATAATTGCCCCAATTGCAACTGGCCTTCTTCTCGGTGTAAGAGGGGAAGTCGGTCTTTTAGTCGGTGCCCTTTCTTCCGGTTTTGTTTTGGCTATTTTTATGGCTAATTCCGGTGGGGCTTGGGATAATGCTAAAAAGTATATTGAAGAAGGCCATCTTGGCGGTAAGGGGTCAGATAGTCATAAAGCGGCTGTTAGTGGTGATACGGTAGGCGATCCTTTCAAAGATACCGCCGGACCGTCACTTAATATTCTGATTAAACTTATGTCAATGGTATCAATTGTTTTTAGTGGTCTGATCATTACTTATACTTTGTTTAAGTAAATTGGTTTTGAATCTTTCAAAGCCTCACCAGAATTGTTCAGGTGGGGCTTTGTTTTTTTAAAGAAAGGATTGAGATGGGTAAGCCAGACCCTAAACCTAGCAAAGATTTAGAGGATTATTTTTTAAGTAAACAAGCATTCTGGGAGTCATTGTGTATTAACTGCGGGGGCTGTTGTGGTGCTTATGATGATCCCTGTAAGCATTTAAGAAGAAACTCCGACGGTAAATACTTTTGTCTTATTTATGATAATCGGTTTGGGACCAGAGAAACCGTTAAAGGTGAGAAATTTGATTGTGTCATGGTTAAAGAGATAATAGAAACGCATTGGACTAACGATCACCTTTGCGCTTATAAAAAATATCTCAAGAATCCGTGGATAAAACCTTAGAGATTTTGAAAATATTTAAGTTGATAAAAAAACAAGCCCGGATTTTTAAAATTCCGGTTGTTGAAGCTATTAGCGCCAATAAAAATCCTTATACGGTTTTAATTTCCTGTATTTTGAGTTTGCGGAGTAAAGATTCGACAACTGCGAAAATTGCTGAAAGTCTGTTTTCGGTCGCCGATACTCCTTTGGCAATAATAAAACTTAAGTTGACTGATCTTGAGAAAATAATTTATTCTTCCGGGTTTTACCGTAATAAGGCTAAAACGATTAGAAACGTAAGCGGGCAAATAGTTGACTGCTTCTCAGGCCAGGTTCCGTCGTCTCTGGATGAGCTTCTTAAACTAAAGGGGGTTGGCCGAAAAACTGCCAACTTGGTTTTAGGTTTAGGTTTTAATAAACCGGCTATTTGTGTCGATACTCATGTTAATCGGATACCAAACCGTCTGGGCTGGATAAAAACAAAAACAGCTTTTGCGACTGAAAAACAATTAGAAAAAATATTTCCGAAAAAATATTGGATTGAGATTAATACTGTTTTAGTTTCATTTGGTCAAAATGTTTGTTTACCGCTTTCGCCGCTTTGCCGGCAATGTTCGGTTTCTAAATTTTGCGGTAAAATAGGAGTCAGTCGTCACCGTTAAGGAGGAACGAAAATGCTAACTAAAAGAAGAACTAATTGCCTTAAAGGCGTCAATCTTGGGAGTTGGCTTTTGATGGAAGGTTATATCCTTGGCGGAAAAAATATAGCTGAATCTCAGTTTAAAGAAGCCTTTGAAAAGAAATATGGTTTTAAAGAGTTGAGAAATTTTGAGAACAAATTCCGTTCTTTCTACATTCAGGAATCTGATTTTAAAAATATTGCTGATTTAGGCGCTAAGGTAGTGAGAGTTCCTTTTAACTACCGGTTATTAGAAAAAAAAGCGTATCAATATGATGAAAAAGGTTTTGTCTATTTAGATAATCTTTTCCATTGGGCCAATAAGTATCGAATCTTTGTTATTTTAGATCTTCATGCCGCTCCTGGCTCTCAGAATTGTGATTGGCATTCTGATTCTAGCGGGAAAGCTTTTTTGTGGAGCGATAAAGAGAGTCGTATGAGGACGTACTGTCTCTGGGAGGCGATTGTTTCCCGTTATAAAGATCAGCCTTATTTGGCCGGATACGACCTTTTGAATGAACCGGTTATTGGCAGTAAAAGTACCGATTGTGTTAAAAATTTTTATAAACAGCTGATTAAAAGGATCAGGAAAATAGACAGCAAAAATATTATTTTTCTTGAAGGAGACATTTGGGCGCAACGTATTGAATATTTGGCTGATTTAATTGATGATAAAATTGAAATAAGCGTCCATACTTATCGTCCGTTGGATTATAGCTTTAACTTTTCCCGGTTTTTTAGTTACCCGGGAATGATTGAAGGAGAACTTTGGGATAAAGACCGGATTTATAAGTACTTAGAACCTTATTATAACTTCAGCGCCCGGAATAACGTCAGGATCTTTGTTGGTGAATTTGGTATTAATTGGCGCGGCGGATATTTCGGAGAAACTAAATGGCTTGACGATCTGCTGACTGTTTTTGATGAGTTTGACTTTGATTATAGCTATTGGACATACAAAGCTGTGTCACATTATGCTTTTCCTGATGGCTTGTACCAGTTTTTAGAGAATAGCCCTTATATCGCAAGAGACCAAAACGCTTCCGGCCTTGAGACTTATCTAAAGCTTTGGGGTAAAGAAAAATCAGAAATAGTTGATTTCTGGAAAACGGACAATTATCATCCCAACCGGGAAATTATCGAAACTTTAAGAAAACATTTTTTATCAAGTAAATAAAAAGGGAGGGGTTTATGGTTCTGCCGGCGTTGCTTACTGATAATCGTGCGAAGTTTAAAGAGATGCTGATTAACTGTCTAAAGTTTACTGATCATGTTCAGGTCGATATTATGGACGGGATTTTTGTACCGTCAAAAAGCATTACTCAGGAGGATTTAGATTCGGTTGATCTGAAGATAAATAGCGAAGCTCATCTTATGGTTGTAGATCCTTTAGCTTGGGTTGAATCCTTTGTCCGGTTTGGATCGAAAAGAATAATTTTCCATTCTGAGGTTGAGGCCGATAAAAAGCAGATTATAAGTCAAATTAAAAATAGGAATTTAGAGGCTGGCATCGCTCTTAACCCTAAAACGGCATTAGAAGAAATTGAAGATCTGATTGAAGATTTAGATGTTGTTTTATTTATGTCCGTAAACCCCGGGTTTTACGGAGCGCCTTTTATCCCTGAAGTTTTAGATAAAATAAAAGAATTCAAGCGGCGCTATCCTGATAAAATCGCCGGGATTGACGGGGGCGTAAAATTCGATAACCTTAATTCGATTTTATCAAGTAAAGTTGATTATGTTTGTGTTGGTAGCGCTATTTTAAAAGCCCAGGATCAAGCCTTGGCTTATCAGCGTTTTAGGAGTGTTGTTGATGGCCAGGATAATTAAAATTTTATTGTGTTTTATTTTTGTTCTTGTCCCGATAATCTTTTATAAAATACATAACAATAAAAATAAAACTAAAAATGTTTCCGGGGATTATGCCATAAGAGCAAAAAATTCTCAAGACTTAAATCGTAAACCACAGATCGCGCTGATATTTGATGATTTAGGAGAAAACCTTAAAGAGTTAAAAGACATTTATTCCTTAGATATTCCGCTGACGGTTTCGGTCATTCCTGGTCTTAAGTTCTCTCAAAATATAGCGCATATTTCTTATCGCTGCGGATTTTCGGTTTTCATTCATATTCCTTTAGAGGCAAAAGAAGAAGATTATCCTACGGATAAATATCCCTTTATAAAAGTTTCAGATAGTAAATCAAGGGTAGATTCGCTCTTAAAATATTATCTTAATTTCAGTCAGGTTGCTATTGGCGTAAATAACCATATGGGGTCTTTGGCCACAGAAGATAGTAAACTTATGCGCTGGGTTTTAGCGAAAGTTAAAGAAAATGATTTGATTTTTGTTGATAGCCGGACTTCGTTGAAATCTGTAGGCTATGACATCGCCAAAAGTTATGGCTTAATTTGCGGCTATAACCAAGGGTTTATCGATAGTGTCGATACGCTAGAGGCAATCGATAAAAAAATAGATAAGTTGGTTGAAATTGTCTCAGAAAAGGGGAAAATAATAGTAATCGCTCATCCCCGTCAACGGACGTTGGGGGTGTTAGCCCGGCGGTTGCCGGAGTTGAAGCGAAAAATTAATTTTGTAACTATAAAAGATTATTTTGAGCTTTAGAACTATGAACAAAAAAA
>JAQTSA010000024.1 GCA_028711575.1 Candidatus Omnitrophota bacterium
CATATAAGTACGCACCGTTTTTAAAAGCTCATGCGGTGAAACCGGTTTATCCAAAACTGCTTTAACCGGAAGATTAACTGTTTGAGACTTAAAGCCGGGTTTTTGTTTCATACCGGTAACAAGAATAACCGGAATATCACGAATCGCCCCGTCAGAAGCCATCGCCTCAGCAATCCGCGCCCCTTCATCTTCATAGGCCATTACCAAATCCAAGAATATCAGGTCAGGCGAATCGGTTTTTGCCATTTGAAACCCATCTTGACCGTTACTGGCGCAAATCGGCTGATAGCCTTTAGCCTGCAACAAAGCGGCTGTCGCCTCCAAAAAATCTTCGTCATCGTCAATTATGAGAATCTTATTTTTTATCATGATCTTTTAAAAGTAAAACAAAAAGTGTTTCCCGTCGCTTGAGGCTCAACCCATATTGAACCGCCATGACGCGTAATTATTTCTTTGGTAATAAACAGTCCTATCCCAGTACCCTTTACTTTATCTAAACCTTGGTAGTTAAGGCGCGAGAACTTTTTAAATAATTTGTCAATATCGGCTGCTTCAATCGGCATAGCGTCGTTATAAATTTTGCATTCTATCACTTCTGTTTCAGATTTACAAGAAATAATTATTTTTCCTCCAGTTCGGCCGTATTTCACAGCATTGCTCAAAATATTATTAACTGCTATTTGGATAAGACTCAAATCAGCTTCGATAGTAAGCTCTGGGTCAATATTATTTTCAATTTGCATGTTTTTTTCTTCAGCTTGACGAATAAAATATTCACAGGCTTCATCAAAAACATCTTTTTTAAGAAAAATACTTGACCTTTTGATCTCAAACTCTTCTTTCTCAATCCGGCTTAAATTAAGAAAATTCTTAACCGTCTCAGAAAGGTAGTTAAGATTTCGCGATATTGAATTTAAGGCTTTTTGCTGGGCCTCATTCAAAGGTCCAAGTAAATTTTTGTTTAGATTATATACATTAAGAACGATTGAAGAAAGAATACCTTTTAATTCATGAGAAACAAATCCTACTAGATCGAGGTAACTTTTGTTAAGTTTTTCTAATTTACCATTTGAAGTTTGAAGACTTTTTTCCCGTTCTTGGATCCTTTCAGCCATCGAATTAAAGACAGTAGTTAAACTTATTATTTCGCTGACTTTACCTTGTTTTAAAACCTTATAAGAGAAATCACCTTGGGATATTTTCTCAGCAGCCGAAGCCATATTCGTCACCGGTTTAGCGATATGATGGGCTATAAAGTAAGAAAGGACAGCAGAACCAAAAGCCGTGCCGGATATAACCAAAAACAAAATAAGAAAGATGTGCCAGCGCAGATCAACAAGCGGTTTTTCAAGCATCCCAACATAAAGAATCCCGATTATTTTACCTTCGACATTTTTAATCGGCCGATAAGCTGTAAGATACCAATCGGTAACAACAAAAGCTCGGTTGATCCAAGACTCTCCGCGCTGGAGAACCTCTTGATAAACCTCTTCCGAAACGCGCGTACCAACAGCACGTTTTCCCTCGTTATTCAATACATTCGTCGTAACCCGGACATCATCCTGAAAAATAGTAACCGTACCGATCGGTTTACCCTTATATTGAGTCCGGGCAAAGATAATGTCATTGACTTTATCAACGAACTTAAAGTCGCCATTAAGGATACGGCCACCGTATCGAACAGTTAAAACTTCACCATTTTGAGAAATAACCGGCTGAGCATACTCTAGAGCGATAACACTATTCAACGTTTTTTTTGATGTCGGGCTTGCTTTTGGTGTGTACTCTATCGCTGTTATATAATCACTATAACTTTTAGGAAAGATTTTTTTGAGTTCGCCTTCTCTAATAATTCTTGTTCCGCCGATGCTCTTTCCTTTAAAAGCCGCTCTAACAATATTACTGTTACTGGTTTCTTCAGAACTGACCTCATAGACATAGTCCAACTTTGCCACTTTTTTAACCACAGTAAAATCACTGATCGCCGAGGTCAGCTCAAGCGATTGAGCGATATTATTAATCTCTCCTTCATATAGCAAAGAAAGGGAATTACTCTTATCGATTACTTCTTTTTGGATCCGGGCGACTATTTGATCCTGAATAAGATAAAATCCTAAAATAGCCGTAAACGATCCAAGGATAAAAATAACACTTAGGAATGAAAGCAGCAAAGTGTTCTTTAATGTTTTAGGTTTCATTCTGTTCTCCCAATAAAGAAATCAAGAAGCATGATCTAAGCGCTTCTGTGATGATTACTCTTTAATATTTTCCGCTGACGATAGAACAAACTTCTAGACTGTCAAAAAAAAGACAGCTACAACTTGCAGTAGTTAGATAAGTTTACCAGTCTAACAAGATCAATCAAGAGTTATATCTAATAGCTTTTCTCTTAAAAACAACAACCGCTTTTTTAACCGGTAAATAGGCTTTTATTTTAAGTCTTCTATCGTTTTACTAACTAAGGTAACATAAGTCATCACACTTGAGCCACCGACCAACACTGCAACCATACAAGCTTCAAGCATTTCCTCTTTAGTCCAGCCGTTATCGAGACAATGTTTAACCGCCTTTGGTATACATACCGGACATTTTTGACTAACACTAGCTACTAACAGCAAAAGCCATTTTGTTTTTTCAGGCAAAGAATCTGATTTTATTAAAGCTTCTTTTTCCGCAATAAAAGCTTGATACTGTTTAGGTACAGTTTTTCGGATATCAACCATCAAACGGTTGAATTCATCAAGAGTAGTTTTGGGATCATACTGCATATCTCCCCTCCTGTTTTAATGATGCCCGCCATCAGGCTTAACAGCTTGAGCGTTCATCTTTATTTGCTCAGCATCAATTTTTTTACCCCGTTTTAGATAGCTAGTGTGCAATAATTTATGACTTAAATCACCGCAAGGGCCGTCAGTTAAAAATTCTTTGTAAATTGTTTTAACTATCGGGTTATCATGTGATTTACGGTAAGTTAAGGTTTCATCTTCACTGTAAAGAGCGCGAGCGCGAGCCTGGCGAATTTCCGGAGTCGTCGGCATCGGTTGACCGCCACCGCCCAAACATCCTCCCGGACAAGCCATAATTTCAATAAAATGGTAATCATCAAGCTCGCCGCGGCATAACATATCCATAACATGTTTAGCATTAGCCGTTCCATGAGCGACCATAACTTTAAGCGTCGCTCCTTCTAAGAATTTCCAGTCACTGACCGCTGTCTTAATCGGCAATTCAGCTTTTCTAATTCCTTCCATTCCGCGAACTGGAGTAATGTTTAAATTTTTAAAAGGTACTTCTTGCCCGGTAACAATTTCATAGGCCGTTCTGATTGCCGCCTCCATAACTCCGCCGGTAGCACCAAAAATCAAAGCCGCACCGGAACCAATACCTAAAGGATCATCAAAATCAGAATCGGGAAGATTCGGCAAGTCGATTCCGGCCTCTTTGATCATCGCGGCAAGTTCACGGGTCGTTACCGAGAAATCAACATCCTGAAAGCCGGAATCATTCATTTCCGGACGTTGGCACTCAAATTTTTTAGCCGTACAAGGCATCAAGGACACACTGACAATATCTTTAGGATCGATATTATTACGCTGGGCATACCAGGTTTTAGCTATCGCACCAAACATCTGCTGAGGACTTTTGGCTGTTGAGACATGATCAAGCTTGTCAGGATAAAAATGTTCAATAAACTTCACCCACCCCGGAGAACAAGAGGTAAACTGGGGTAACTTAACTTCCGGGTTTTTATCGACTAAAACCTTTTTAAGACGCAGAAGTAATTCGGTGCCTTCTTCAAGAATCGTTAAATCAGCCGTAAAGTTAGTGTCAAAGACCTTATCAAACCCCATCCGTTTGACGGCAGTATTTAACTTTTTAGTAACTGAAGTCCCTGGCTCAAGCCCAAAAGACTCACCAATAGCTGCTCGAGGAGCGGGAGCAGTCTGGATAATTACATGTTTTTTCGGATCATCGATCGCAGCCCATATTTTTTCGGCATCACTCTTTTCGCGTAAAGCGCCGGTCGGACAGCGGTTGATGCATTGGCCACAATTTATACAAACCACTTCGGACATCGGTTTATCCAAATAAGTAGATATTTTAGTGTTTAGACCTCTGGATTCGGACTCCAAAACGCCCACTTCCTGAAGATCAATACAGGTGCGCACACAGCGTTTACATAAAATACATTTATCCATATCACGAATCACTGAGTAGCTGGAATCATCAAGCTTATAGCGCGGGGTGGTTATATGACCAAATTTATAATCGTTGACACCATACTCCTCAGCCAAAGTCTGTAATTCGCAATTCCCGTTCTTTTTACAGGAATAACATTCGCCGGAGTGGTTACGCAAAAGCAACTGAATAATATTTTGCCGTGCCCGCCGGACCCGAGGCGAATAGGTTTTTACAACTGTTGTCCCATACACAGGATAAGAACAAGCAGCCTGAAGTGTTCTTTGTCCCTCAACTTCTACGACACAAACCCGGCATACCCCGGCCAAGCACAAATCTTCATGATGGCAAAGTGTCGGTATTTTAACTCCAACTTGTTTAGCAGCAACTAGTATCGTCGTACCCATCGCAACTCTAGTTTCAATACCGTCAATAACAACTTTAACTAACGCTCCTAAATCCTTCTCATCAACATCATCAACATTCTGAGAACGTTGACTAACCGGTGCACGTGAAGTATCACTAGTAAACGGTTTTTTATTCATGGTCAGTTCTCCTTGGATTAATTATATCAACTTATTTACTACACTTAAAAATGCGTTCGGGCTACTTTGGCCAAGCCCGCATTTAGAGGCACATTGCATAGTCTCGGATAAAGAAAAAAGTTTCGATAACTCTTTCTCCGACCTTTCACCTTTTTTTATAGCTTCAAGCATTTCGATCAACACTGGAATCCCTTCTCGACAGGGTGTACATTGCCCGCATGATTCTTCCTGAAAAAACTCTAAAAAGTTACCGACAATATCCAGCATATTACGGCTCTTATTAAAAACTATTATCGCCCCACCAGTCGGAACATCTTCATATCCGATCAGACGCTGGAATTCATTATCAAAAAGGCAGATTCCCGATGCCCCTCCGACCTGAACCGCTTGAGTATCTTCGGCTTGGACCAGTTTTAAAATATCAGAAATAGTGATACCAAAGTCAACTTCATATACCCCTGGTTTTTTACAATCGCCGGAAACACTTATAACTTTCGTTCCATAAGATTTTTCCGTACCGAAAGTCTTAAACCAATCAACACCTTTGGCAATGATATGAGTTACAGCGATACAAGTTTCTACATTATTTACAACCGTAGGCATACCAAGAAATCCGGTATTTACAGGAAAAGGCGGCCGATTTCGCGGTTCACCACGATTTCCTTCAAGTGACTCAA
The DNA here is from genome assembly GCA_028711575.1 of Candidatus Omnitrophota bacterium. Taxonomy (GTDB): domain Bacteria; phylum Omnitrophota; class Gorgyraeia; order Duberdicusellales; family 4484-171; genus JAQTSA01. Next base: position 5,402 of record JAQTSA010000024.1, read on the forward strand.
TCAAAGCAGTTTCTTCACCACAAACATAAGCCCCACTGCCTAAACGAATCTCAATGTCAAAGTTAAAACCCTTTCCCATGATATTTTGCCCTAAAGCGTTATTTTTACGCATCTTATCAAGTTCAGTCTCCAAATCGCCGACAAAAGACAAATACTCACCCCGCAAATATAAAATACCTTTATCGGCACCTATCGCCACCGCGGCGATAGCCATTCCCTCAAAAATCAGTTGAGCATACTCAGTCAACAAAACCCGATCTTTAAAGGTACCGGGCTCGCCTTCATCGGCATTACAGACAACAAACTTCTGATCAGACTGGGCTGCTGCAGCAAGATTCCATTTTACTCCGGTTGGAAACCCCGCTCCACCCCGGCCGCGAATACCCGATGATCTCACTTGTTCTAACACCGAACTCCTACCTAATTCTAAAGCCTTTTTAAGACCGCTATAAGGAGCTATTTCACTAAAAATAACGTTTCCGCTTCTTTTTTCAGAAGTAACCGGATATAAACCACTAAGTTTTGATGGGTTAGCTCTCAACTCTTTTACCAGAACCACAACCTTTTCCGGTGTTAAGGAACCAACCAGTTTCCCATCAACAAATACCGCCGGTGCTTGATCGCACATGCCGATACAACTAGTCTCTAAAAGTGTAAATTCTTTGTCGGAAGTAGTTTCTCCCACTTTTATATTTAATTCCTTTTCAAAAGCTTTTATGATTTGGCCACTTCCGGCACAAACACAAGAAACACAGTTAGAGACACGAATTATATGTCGGCCTTGTTCTTTAACTGACAAAAAGGCATAAAATGTCGCAACCGAATAAACTTCTACAGGATGAATACCAAACTCCCCAGCAACAGTCTGCATATCGGAATCAGAAATCATCCCTTTCTCAGCCTGAATCTTCTGCAATACCGGCAGCAACTTTGATCTGGTATCATCACAGACATAAACTTCTTTACCGTCTTTGATTATTCTTTTACCCACACCACACGTTTTAGCCATAGTCATGCTCCTTTTATTTAATCTTTAAAATACTTTCCACTTTATTAATCAGTTTTTCTGCCGACACTGGTTTTTCGAGAAAATCATCGCAAGGAAGTACATCATCACATTTCTTATAATCATATCCAGTAACCTTGCTAACCCCGCTTAACATAACAATTGGTAGAGTTACGCCATCTCTTCTTAGTTTTTGAGCAAAAGCTATGCCATCGTCGGCGTTTTCCATCATAATATCAAGGAGAATCAAATCCGGCTTATAAGTCTTTATAGTCGCATCAGCTTCCTCTAGCTTATTAACTATAACGACCTCATATCCTTTTGAATCCAAAACTCTTTTACTGGCCTCCAAAAAATCCAAATCATCATCAATCATTAAAATTTTAGGCATAGCTACCCTCCTTACTTCAACCGACAATAAGTTACTGACCGTTTTGCACTAAAAAATACGAAAGAACTTCTAATTCTACCGACATATCAACATTACTGATTTTTACATCATCCGGAACAACAATTAATGTCGGAGCGAAATTAAGCAAACATTTAATACCGGAGGCTACCAACTTATCAACAACGTTTTGAGCTATATCTTCGGTAACCGCTACCGCGGCAATTGTAATTGCCTCACGTTTAACTATTTCAGCTAAACGATCAATATGATAAATAAAAACACCATTTATTGAATTACCGATGATTTCTTCTCTAACATCAAAAGCCGCCACAAGATTTAAGTTGCGTTCTTTAAACCCCCGGTAACGAATAAGCGCCGAGCCCAAAGAGCCAGCACCGACAACTCCAACATTAAAAGTTTTGTCTTTACCAAGAATTTTTTCAAGAGCAGAAATCAGTTCTGCAACGTTATAGCCGACTCCAGTCACGCCAAAATTGCCAAAATAATTAAGATCTTTACGGATTTGAGCATCACTTAAATTAGTGCGCTTTCCAAAATCGGTTGAAGATATCCGGTCGATTTTCATCTGAGCTAAGCTATTTAACTCACGTAAATATAGATAAAGACGGGCGATAGTACTGTTAGGTATTTTTTTATTTGAATACATATTGTTTGTGATTTCCTTCACAAATATTGTGCCATTTTTCACAATTACTGTCAAGAAAAATATAATAAGAGATTACCCTACAAAAAAACAATCATTAAAGCTGATAAAGCTGAACAAAGACTTCAATTGTGATTTGTTTAAAAAAAGTACTCTTCTCTAAAAACCAGATAAAATTCATAAAAACATAAACGATATTTTGGATTATAAATGATTAGAAGAATCAGCTATTAAATCAAAGGTAGGGTTATCGAAACGATTGAACCTTGGCCCTCTTTTGATTTAACGGAAATAGTTCCTTGATGAAACTCAAGCAGCCTGTAAACGGTACTTAAACCTAAGCCAGTACCTTTACCCGGTTCTTTAGTAGTATAGAAAGGCTCAAAAATTCTTGAAAGCTTATCTTCAGCAATACCACAACCGGTATCAGATATCTCGATTATGATTTTTTTGGATTTATCAATCTCTTTTACTTTTGTACAAATTGTTATTTTTCCGCCACGTCCAATAGCGTCAATGGCATTACTAAGAACATTAAAAAAGACCTGTTCTAAAAAAATAAAATCGGCTTCAACCGACAGCTTATCGATATTTTCACCGGTTCTAACAACTGCGATATCATTTATTTTCGCGCTGTTAGATATAAGCCCAAGAGCCGAAAAGATTACTTCGTTCAGTTCAACTCTACTTAAAACCATACTTGAAGAACGGGAAAAATAAAGCAGCTCTTTGACTATTTTGTTAGCACGCTCAATAGCGTCTTTCATCATCTGAATCTTATCTTTGTCCTGCCCCTGACTTATATAATCCCGCCGCTCAAGAACCGAAATACTCAACTCAATAATCGCTAAGGGGTTTTTTATCTCATGAGCAACCCCAGCTGAAAGCTGACCAACATCTGCCATCTTTTGAGATTGAATGCTCTGAGTCTGAGCTTCTTTTAATTCCTGGTGAGTCTTTTTTAAATCAGCAAGCGCTTCTTTGAGCGCATCTTCATTTTTTGTTAAATCTTCATTCTTTAAAGCTAAATCTTTTTGGCTAGCTTTAAGATCGACAAGACTGGACTCTAAAGCCTGTTCCATTGATTTGCGTTTTGTAATATCACGAATCATTCCAACGATGAAACGTTGTCCATTATCATCAACATACAATGTCTTTTTGGTCAAAATCGTATGAGTTACTCCAGCGCTGTCAGTAAACTGCTCTTCATTAAGATTTTCCTGGCCGTTTTTAAAAACTTCCTCGTCCTTCTCAAAGAATACTGCCGCTTCTTCTGACGGAAAAAAATCATAATCTGTTTTGCCGATAAGATCATCCTTTTTAACACCCATAAATTCACAAAAAGCATCGTTTAAAAGCACCCATTGATGCTTTTGGTTTTTAACAAAAAGCGGATCGCCTAAAGCATTGATAATGCTGGCAAGATATTTTTCTTGTTTTTTTAACTCATCCTCAAAGCGGATCTGTTCGGTAATATCTAAATGCGTCCCGCAAGCTCTTAAAGCTTTACCTTGATTATCCCAAGCAATAAGCTTTCCCTGATCAGATACCCAAACCCATTCTCCGGATTTATGACGCATTCGGTATTTTGCCTGAAAGAAAGAGGTTTCTCCTTCAAAATGACTTTTGATTTTCTTTTGAGTCAAGACTAAATCGTCAGGGTGTACTAGTTTTTCCCAGGCAGAAAGATCAGGAGTTATTTCATCCAAAGAATAACCCAACATTTCCGCCCAGCGCCAATCATATTTAACTTGATTAGTTTGAATGTTCCAGTCCCAAGTGCCTAGGTTGGCCCCGCTTAAAGCAAGCTTTAAGCGCTCTTCGTTCTCTTTTAAAAGCTCCTCGGATGATTTACGTTCAGTGATATCTTCAATCACCCCATCTAACCATTTTATTTTTCCGGCTTCATCAAAAGAGGCTTTAGCCGAACAAGAAGCCCAAATAATAGTGCCGTCTTTTCTCTTTAGCCGCAACTCCTTATTAAAAACAACTCCACCCTCTTCTCTTACAGCATCGACAAATTTTTGTCGCTCCTGGGGATTCAGGTATAGATCAGAGACTTTAACCTTCATAAATTCATCTAAACTATAACCAAACATCTGAGCCAGTGCGGTGTTAGCTTTAATAAAATGGCCTTGGCCATCACCGGTGTTACGATACAAAGGTACCGGAAGATTTTGAAAGTACCCTTGAGTATAATCAAAATCAACCATCTGATTTTCCGATATTTTTTTGCGTAAATAGTCAAGCTCTTCGATAAGGACTTCTTTGGTTTTATTTTGGTCTTCTAACATTTTTTAAATTATAAAATATTTTTGTATAAAAACACCATGTCTCAGACAAAAGACATGGTTGAAGGGACAAACTGATATATTATCCATTTTATACCTAAATCAATCATCAGTCAAAACAAATAGGGATAAAGGTCTTTATCAAGACTTTAGTGCTCCTGATTATGAAATAAATCAAGCAGGGCTAGTTTATAAGACAATAAAGTATTTTCGCAATAATTACGGTTAAAACCGCGAAGAAAAGAATATTTATCCAAGCATTTGCAAGTTAAAGAGATGCAATTCGTATAATCATTAAACAGCCTTTTTAATCGCTTATCTTTTATAAAATTACCGCTTAAAAAAGCCCGATGACAAGCTACATAGATTTCACCATCGGGCTTCATCTCATAGGCTAAAGCCGGAAACAAGCATTTTTTGCCTTGAGTTTTTTTCTGACCGCTTCGATATCTGAAATCTTTTTCCGGTAAAAACCTTTTTAAAACCGCTATCGAGGAGCTATCATAAATATTATCAAACTGCCATAATGGATTAGGATTTAAAGGAATGTCATATTTTAAGAACCTCCTCATTAGCGGTTCATAATTTAAGTAATTGTCATTTGTTATTACATAGTTACATATCCCGATCTTAAACCCTTGATCTTGAGCTTTAATGACCGAAGAGAAAAAAACTTCTTCCTTGACCGAACAAGGATGATAGGTACACATCAGCCATATTTTATCTTTAGAAACGATATTGCTATAGGCATCTAAAGAAAAACTTAGATTAGTGTCAATCCTTATTTGTGAGAGATAATCTCTGATGCAGATCCTCTCTAAAAAATAAGGCATGTTTTCCAGATCGATCATCGGCTCACCACCGGTTATCGTAAGATAAAGGTCAATTTTTTTTGAAGAAAAGTGGCGATCAAAATTTTCAAGCCATTGATCAGGGCTATAAGCGTCAAAAGCATGGGTTTTTCTGCTTCTTAGATGGTTCTGAGAACAATAGGAGCAGGAATAATTACACCAGGAAGTATTACTCCACCTAAGAATCAAAGGTTTGTTCCCAAGATCAAAAACGTTTTTTTGAGATTGAATATTTGTCCTTAAAACCGACGGTTTTCTCAACCAAAAAGATTTGACCTCATCAGTTTTCTGATAGAGATGACTAAAGCAATCAGATATCAATTTTAGAAAATATTTTGTTTTTAAAACTAGTTTCATTTGACACCGATCCCTAAAACTTGATATTTCATCCGGTAATACATAAGCATTACAAAAAAGGAAAACCTGCTCATAAAAGAAAGTGAATCTTGCGCCAAGACTTCTCTTATCCTACGGTCTAGACCAATTAAAGCATAACGCTTATATTGTAAAGATTTACTCTTTTTGAGGTATAGGATCAACAATTTTACTGCCGCGTTAAGATGCGCTAGGGAATCAGACATCAACGATTCTTGGCGCTGAAATTTATCAACAATGATAATCGGAAGATAACAAAACTTTACTTTCGCTTCTAAAAGGCGAATATATAAATCCCGGTCTTCGGTCAGCCTTAGTCGCTCATTAAACAGACCAAAATCCTCAAAAAGAGTTTTTCTGATGACCACAGTTGAGAGTGTCCGGATAAAAGATAAATTGAGCAAGAGAAATCTTATCGGATCGTTTTTAACGATATCGCTTTTAAATATTATTTTTTTTCTTGTATCTTGAGAGATTAAAAGACAATCAGAAAAAGACAAGCCGCAACTCGGCATACAGCTTAAAACCGTAACCTGATAGCTTAAATAATTCTCGTCCCAAGTATCATCAGAATCGAGAAAAGCCAATAAGCTGCCGCGAGAATTTATAACGCCTAGATTTTTCGCAACGCTGGTTCCCCGGTTTGATTTAAGACTGAACAACCTAACCTCAGGATACGATCGTGATAGATACTCCATACCCGAATCAGTAGAACCATCATCAACCGCGATGATTTCATACTCAGAATAAGTTTGTTTTTTTATACTTTCTATTGCTCGTCCAATAATTCCTCTTGCGTTATAAAAAGGTATAATAACTGTAACTAAAGGCCTCGATTTTAATTGGCCTAAATCATAGTCCGGCCTTTTAGCAATTAGGATACTAGGGCTTTGGCTGTTCATGGAAATATTTTCCTTTTCAGACGATTACAAAAATACTGAGCAGCACCGGTTTGAGTTATCGTTTTTATTTGAAATTTTTCTAAATCAGAAAGCGATTCTATCTCCGGACGAAGAAAAGGAAAACTCATCAAAAGTTCTTCCTGATTGAAATGTGGCTTGACGCTTTTCAGAGCTAATTTAGATGCTTGTTCAATGTCCCATTGGCCAGAAAAACAATGAGCCTGAGGATTGCGCTGAGTAGATAGATAATAATCCTTGAATTTTTCCGGTGTACGGTCTTTCTTGAAACAATCAGCTTGAGACAAAATCCAGCAGGCCGGTATACCATAAGATTCAGCAATGATTACTCCATGCAAGGAACTTGAGAGAATTATCTTTGATTGACAGATTTGATCTATAACTTTGCAAACCGGCTGACTAACGGAAATAACTTTTACCCCGGCCAAAGCACCAAGGCTAAAAGAGCTTAGACTCCTGTCATATCGATGAGCGATCAAACCAAATTGATATTTTTTATTCATCCTCGGCTTATAGATCAACGGCATTAGAATTGCCGGATCGCCATAAACTGCTGGACAATTTAAGCCTTTAGATCTAAGATAATCCGCAGTTAAAGGACCGCGGACAGCATGAATGTCTAGTTCCCTCGCTTCTAAATCAAAGTCATACCTCACCCCGCTACCCCAAACAATATCATTATTTTTTGCCCGATGAAGGATTGTTCCTAGTCCTAATAATTTTGGGCTCGGCAATTGATTATCAGAATTTCCACCAATAACCTTTCTGCCGCTTAAGACTTTGGTTATTACAACGCTTAGAGTATCGCCAAAATTATTAAATCTACCACCCCAGCTTAATCGTATCGGCGAATTCATATCAAGATCTAAAATATTATGGTTTCGATAAACTACTTTGATTTGTTCAGCCGAGGACAAAGGCGGTTTAAGTATTGAAAAGCTTTTTTTAAGTCTCATTGCTAAGTATTTCATCAATATCTTTAATATCTTTTTCAGAAAGGTAATTACGCCATTTATCCAAAGATTCGATTTTAATATCCGGAGTTAAAAAGCCCTGTTTTAAATCCAGGAAGCGGCAAAGACTGGCAAGAGTAGCCTGTGTATCTAACAAAAGCTTTTCATAGCCGACAACAAAGAAACGATCACCCAAGGACTTTTCAAGCCGCTTTATTTCTTGATGATGAGCCTTCCAGCGCAAAGCACATTTAGCGGCCAAAGACAGATCTCTATATTTCGGTAAAATACGGTTTGTAATACCCAAAAAACGGTTTGGCACCGGTAATTTATCCCACTGATCAAACCACTTCAGCATCACCGGATAGTTAAGCATACTTGCCACCACCGGGTAACAGTCCCTAGTTGTTGCGATAAACAAAGCATCAGAAAAAGTATCGGCTATTTTCTCAGCTAGCCAGAGATTAGCATGACTCTTATCTCCATAGTAGCCAGGTGCAGTTTTAAAATGACGATAACGATAATATCTTATTATTTCAGAAAAAATACGTTTTTCTTGGTTAGGATTCAGTGCCGCTTGAGTAACTTTAGAAAAGATTGTTTGTTTTTCTATTTCCACAGAGATTAAAGGATGCGACTTTAGAATCATGCCTAACAAAGTCGTCCCAGTTCTTCCACATCCAACGATAAAAATCTTATGTGAATTTAGGCTACTACCCCGCCAAGCGTTACATTTAGCGACAATATTCAGCATTTTCCTAAATATAATTTTGGTTCAACTCAGCCTTGCCTAGATTATTTCTATTTTTGATAAAAAAATCAGCGTTTTGTTTCGCTCAAATTTCTCATCCAATCGTTATCTTTTCCCGTACCCCAATAAAGAGTCTGATGAGGGAACGGTATCTCAATTCCCAGCTCATCAAAACGATTCTTCAATCGCCGATTAAATTCACGCATAATCTCCCATTGCTTAATCGGTAAAGTTTTTATTCTAAACTTAATTATAACGGCAGAATTAGCAAAACTATCGACACCAAACATTTCTAATTCATCAAGAATCAGTCTTGAAAAATAGGGATCTTTGCGCAGATTTTTTCAAATATCTTTTATAACACTTATAACCCGGTCAACATTTTCTTTATAAGCGACCCCCACGTCAAATAAAGCCTGAGCATAACCTTTTGTAAAATTAATTACCGCTTTTATTTCTCCGTTAGGGATAATGATCACCCGGCCTTCAAGATCACGTAAAGTCGTTATCCTTAAGTTGATATCTTCAACCAACCCAGCTAAATCTCCGATTTTAACAACATCATTTATTCGATACTGATCCTCAATCAGAATAAATAAACCGTTTATAATATCACGGATCAAATATTGACCGCCAAACCCAAAAGCTAAACCAGCGATTCCCGCCCCAGCCAATAACGGAGCGACTTGAAAGCCATAGTTCTCAAGGACCATGTAAACAGCAATAATCACAATCAAAAGACCGCCTAACCAATTAAAAAGCTTGATCAAAGTCTTAACCCGTAAAGTAACCGAATCTTCCCGCAGGCTGTTTTCTTTGCTTAGGATTTTAGCCAACCAACGTAAACCAAGACGAAAAATCAGAAAAAGGACCAAGGAAAAGATTACAATTATACCGGCCCGGCTAGAGCGTTCAAGCAAACCGCGCTGTTTATTATCCGAGATACGCATTTCATAAATATCTTTTCTGAGGGCTTGTAGTTCAGCCTCTTGCTCCTGAACTTTTAATTGCACAAATTGAGACTTAGCATCAGCAATTTTCAACTTCTCTTGCTGAATCCGGGCTTCTTCCTCCAATTGACGGGATTGGCCAGAAAGTTCTTTAGCCTTGGCCTGTAGTGCAGGGTCATTTTTAATCTTTGCTTCTTCAGTTATGAGCTTAAGCTCCTGCTTAAGGACATCGGCTTCTTTTTCTTTGAGCTGAACCGAAACTTCTATTTTCTTTTTTTCTTCTGCAGCCTTTTCGGCTTCTTTTTTGGCAGACTCAGTTTGCGTCTTTTTCTCTTTTAATAAATCCTGACTTTTCTGGATTTGTTGTTTGCTGCTACCCGCTTGATCTTCATTTGATTTCAGGATTGTCTCTGGTGAATCGACTTCTGAGATCAAGTCAGAGACTTTAGAACCCAAACTCGTTTGGGGATAAACCAGGGGATTAACAATAATTATTAATAAAGAAAAATTCAATAGACTCAATAAAATAGTTTTTATCTTTTTCACACACACCTCCTATTTAACTATTCAATAAGTAGGATAAGCAAAATTTATCGAATCTTCTTTCTGGAAATCATCGAGAATGGCTTGGCTTAAAGTATCCTGTGTCGAACGGCGTTTTCTGGCATCGGTCAAATAACGTAAAACCAGAAGAATACCGCTATCCTTAATATCCACATAGACAATCGGTGTAAGTTTTTCATAATAAATCATATATTGCTTGGTCATATTTTTTATTCTTCTTGCCGCTAAAGCATCCATTCCTTCGGCTATTAGCCGTCCATGAGTAAGCATGATTTCTTTAGCCCGGCGCCAATCTGTTTCAAAAGTAACAAGGATACTTATCTCATTCCAGATATACTCAAATCCCCGGTTATAATTATAATGTTCTTTCTTAAACATAGCACTATTGGGGATATTGACAATTCGCCCGGTACTTTGGTCAGCACAAACCCAATTGCCTATCTCAAGAAGCGAAGTCTGAAAAACCCGGATATCAATAACATCACCCTTGACCCCGCCGAGTTCTACCCGATCGCCAACATCAAACTGCCGCCTTACCATAATCAAGAACCATCCGGCGACACAAAGGACAACCTCCTGCAAAGCTAAAGCCATACCGGCACCGACAACACTAAAAAAAATGGTCAAAGAATTAAGGTTCTGAAGCCAGACAAAAACCACAAAGATTATTGTTAGAAAATGAAGCAGATAAACAACATTTTTTCGAATCAGATATTTAGCTTTTACATCAATTACTCGCCGATTGATTATCGCCACTGATATAAAAATCACCAAGTAACCCAAAAAAACGACTATTCCAGTCTGAAACAACTTCTGATAAAAAAGATTTTGTTGTTTCCTGATTTTTGCTTCAGCGATATCGGCTCTTTCCTGAGCCAGATGAAGCTCCTCCTCAACAATTCCCGCCGCAGCTTGAGCCGCATACATTTTACTTTCGGCTATTTTAACTTTTTCAACTGCAGCCTGAGCCTCAAGCTCTTTTTTCCTTACTTGTTCAATCGCAGCATTAATCTCCTGTTTGCTTACCGAGCTTTCTTTTATGACTTCAACTTCCTTTTTAGCAGCCGCAGCTTCCTGGAGCTTTACTTCAGCCTTCATTTTCTCAAGTTCTAATTCTTTTTTGTTTATTTCCGCCTCTCGCTTGACAGCTTCGGCTTCACTTTTAACAGCGACAACCTTGTCTTTAAAATCATTTTTTGATATCTCGCTGCTATTTTCTTGACCATAGATTGAAATAGCCGTGATTAAGAGAACAGGCGTTAAAATTAATAAAAGAAGTGTTTTAAACATTTTTTTCCTTAGTTTCATCTTTTTCCCCTCGTAAAAAAATCATTTTGCTGCCTTAACTCTGCCGAAGGACCAAGCTCAACAACCTCATCGACTTTAACCTGCCAAATTATAACCTTCTCCAATAAAGGAACTTCGTATTTTATTTTTCGATTCTCCTTACGAACCGCCTCTATTAAGCGCTTAGTCACAAAACGAACTTGACGGCTTGAACATTCTACCAAAATCTTGTTATAGTCAACATCAGAATTTAAAAGAGTCGCTTTGCCATTGATCTGATAATCGATTAAGTTATTAGCATCCATTACAGCGATAGAAACGTTTGGCAGGTGCTTTAAGTTTCGCCAAGTCCGGCCATTAGCAAAGTCTCCGAAATAAATATTATCACCTTCCAGACTAATCATAAACTTATTGGCAACATTGGGGCATCCATCTTTATCGATCGTAGCAATAGGTATAAATTCCTGCTGACTAATAACAGCTTTTATCGCTTGAGAAATGATCTTTCCTTCCACAACAGCCCCCTTTAACACTTGATTCTAATTCCCACCGGACAATGATCAGAACCATAAACAGTTTCCATTATAAAGGCATCTCTAAGACAAGACAAAGAGTTTCTATCTATAAAAAAGTAATCTATTCGCCAGCCGATATTTCGCCCGCGAGCTCCAGTCTTTAAATCCCACCAAGTATAATTTTGTGGCTGTTTGTTAAGATGGCGAAAACTATCAACCATACCAAGGTCTATAAGCTTATCGATTAAAGCCCGTTCCGCGGGAAGAAAGCCGGAAAATTTACTGTTCTCTTTTGGCCGAGATAAATCTATTTCACAATGAGCAGTATTAAAATCTCCGCAAAGAATAATCGGTTTTTTATATTGTTTAAGCTTAATCGCTAAAGATTTTATTACTTGATCATAAAAATCAAGTTTAAATTTCAATCTTTCTTTATTCATTTTACCATTAGGGAAATATATATTATAAATAGTAAAATCTTTAAACTCCAAGACCAGAGTTCTGCCTTCACTATCAAAAGAACTATTCCCCAATCCCGACTGCTGATTTATAGCTTTCTCCCGGGAATAGACACACACCCCGCTATAGCCTTTCCTTTCGGCTTGAGCCCAATAGCTATGATAACCAGAGACAGAAGTAAGCGAATCGTCCAACTGCTCAAAATGAGCTTTAGTCTCCTGTATAGCAAGTACGTCAGGATTCTCTTTTTGCAGCCATTCAATCAAACCTTTTCGCTGAGCGGCCCTAATCCCATTAACATTCCAAGACAAAAAAGTATAAATCATTGTCATCCCTCAGTTATCGAAGACTTATCCACTAAAAAAATATCTAAATAATTTATAACAATAAAGCCCTGGAATCGAGATGATTTTAAAAAGAATTTACCCATTCCTGAACTCTTTGTCTTATTCGATCACGAATATTGCGAAGTTGGACTAATTTAGCCTCTTTATCTCCGACCAGACAAGAGGGATCATCAAAAATCCAGTTAAGTCTTTGTTTTATATTTGGAAAAATCGGACATTTATCAGAACTAGCAGCATCGCAAACAGAAATAACATACTCATAGCGATTACCTTGTTTAAAAAAATCAGACAAGCTCTTCGTTTTATTCTGAGATATGTCTATTCCAGTCTCCCTCATTACTTCAATTACCAGAGGATTTAGGATTCCCGGTTCAATACCGGCACTTTCAACAAAAAATCTATCCGGAGCCATTTGCTTTAAAAAAGCCTCAGCCATTTGACTTCGGGCAGAGTTGTGGATACAGACGAACAGAACGCGTTCTTTATTCATATTCAACCTCCTTAAAGATCTTTTAGGACTGAATTTAAATACCGGGAAACTTCTTTATGCCAAATCGGGTTAAGATGACAGTCCTCTTTATCTATCAGAAACTTTTTATCGAAATCCGATTCGCTTTGAACCTGAGCGTCCAATTCGATCCTCGGATCAAGATAAACTAGCTTACCCTCTTTGACCGGCTTAGGTTCTTATCGCAGCTTTGCTTCTCGATGCATTATAGGCTCCCGACAAATAAACTATAACTAGTTTAGCACTGTTTAGCTGACAAAGATCTAATATCTTCGTAAACATCTTATAACTGAATTCATATGCCAATCAAGCCTCCGGGAAGAATCTTTCTCTGGAGAATTTCGTTATCAGCAATTCAAAACCCATTTTTATCTGTTTTTATCCCAGACTTAAAAATATTTTCTCGAGTCTGAAAACCGGGGTTTAATGACGCCAATTTGAACCCCAGTTCAGAATCAGCCTGATCAATATCACCAATCCCATAATAGGTAATCTTGCTGGATCACAATGAAAGAATTGGCTTAATATAAAAAAACAGATAAAAAAATGGAGAAAAGATTAAAAGGAAAACTAAAACAAAAAGTCTTCTACTCTTATTTTTTAATTTCATGTTTTCTGTCACAATCACTGCTCTTGCAATCACAGCCTAAGCACCCAGCTCCTCCTGATCTAAAAAATTTTATAAAACGGCGGAGCAGAAACAAAATTGAAATAAAGACTAGAATGAGTACTAAAATTTTTTCCATAAAGTTAGCTCCTAAAAACCAAGCAAGAGACCGGTTTGATAGACAACAAACGAAACGATCCAAGCCAAAGAAGTTGTCCAAACAATCAGAAACAAGAGCCATTTAAGACTTGATCCAGTTTCCCGATAAACAACAGCCATTGCCGCAACGCATGGCAGATAAATCAGACAAAACAGCAAAAAAGAAACAGCTTTAAGCGGATTCCAGGACCGGTCATTCTTAAGTTTTTGAAGAAGACTTTCCTCAGGATTAGCATCATTATTCGATAGTGAATATATTGTAGCCAAACTGCTAAT
>JAQTSA010000150.1 GCA_028711575.1 Candidatus Omnitrophota bacterium
ATCTCTGATGTTTTCTCCAGCCAGCTATTATCATCAAAAATGATATCGGCATCAATCCAGACAATTTTAGTACATTCCGAGGGTAATGACTTTAAGGCTAGATTCAATAATCTTTCTTTTTGCCATAAAACACTTTTTCCTTTAACTTGAACTAAAACTTCACTATCATCTTTAGTTAAAGAGAATTGAGAATGATTATAAGCGAGCTCAACAGCAATCAGATTTAGCCCTTGTTTTTTTGTGTGTTTTCGGAAAATTTTATAATTCTCATAATATCCCTTATATTGATTACTATTAAAAAAAGTAGTTATTCCCCAGATATTACTCATATAAAAAAAGTTTACGACCCCGTTTTTTATTTAGAAGAATTTTTGGGCTTCCCATAACTGATAAAACACGCCATGTTTATCGAGCAATTCGGAAAAAGTTCCCTTTTCAGCGACACATCCGTCAACTACAACAATGACTTTATTGGCTTTTTTTATTGTCGAGAGTCTATGCGCAATGACAATAGAAGTTTTATTTTTTAACGTTTCTTCTATCGCTTGTTGGATCGCTTTTTCGGTTTGAGAATCTAAAGAACTAGTCGCTTCATCTAAAATCACAATATCAGCTTCTCGGCACAAAGCCCGGGCAATTGATACCCGCTGGCGTTCTCCTCCGGAAAGCTTAACCCCCCTATCACCGACAACAGTTTCTAATCCTTGCGGCAATTTATTTATAAATTCAGTTAACTTTGCTTTTTCAGCAACCAGATAAATTTCTTCATCGGAAAATTTTTTATTTGCCCCATAAGCAATATTGGCTCTAATCGTATCATTGAAAAGAATCGAATCTTGAGTAACCAAAGCAATATGTTCCCTTAATGACCTACAGTTATACTCTCTTATGTCCACACCATCAATAAAAATACTTTTATCAGCAAAATCATAAAACCGGGTAAGAAGGCTAATAATAGTCGTTTTCCCTGCTCCCGTAGGACCGACAATCGCTACAATTTCACCTTTATTAATTGAAAAACTTACATTTTTTAATATTGGAATCTCATCATTATAGGAAAAATTGAGATTTTTAAAAATAATTTTTTCTTTAAAACCTTTAAAATTCTTCGATCCATCTTTAATAATAAATTTTTGTTTATCTTCAAAAATTGAAAGAACCCTTTTAATGTCGGCTTCTCGCTGGGCGATATTAGCACGTTGCTGGTTTATCCTAGAAAAAAAAGGGGAACATCGGTGAGCTATCAATAAAAATATAAAATATTTAGAAGGATCTCCCGATTGATCTTTTACAAAAATAAAAGCGACAAAGGAAATAACAATGACTAAAATAAACAAGGAAATTATTTCCTGGGAAGGCTGTATCAGTCTTTTTTTCTTTTCCAAACTAAATTTTAATTTTCTTAAAGATTCATTAATCGCAGCAAACTTCTTTTTTGATAATAACTCCTGATTGTAAGCTTTTACAATTGTTATCCCTGAAAAAATATTAAAAAGATCTCGAGCCATGGCGAAATACTCTTCTGTATACTGATGCGCGGTTTTTCTGATTTTCGATATTAAAATCTTAAAACTATAAAAAACAATTGGCACTATTAATAAAAATATTAGAGTAACCGGAGTAGAAATTCTAAACATTAAAAAGAAGTAAATTAAAAGAGTAAAAGCTGAAACAAAAATATCAGAAAGATCATCAAGGACAAGAATCGAATTTCTGACTATCGTTCCGATTTGATTAATATCGCCCTGACTTGTCCGATCAAAATATAATTTTCCGAAATCTAAATATCTGGCAAAAATATCGCGTAATAAATTTCGGGACAAAACCCCTTGTCTATGCGCAATGTAAAGCCGCATTGAATAGTTGATAATATTTTTGAGGACTGAGGCCAAAAAAATTAATAAAACCAAGCCGAAAAAGGTAGAAGCTACGGGGCGATCATTAAAAAATCCGGGAAAATTATTTGATATGATTTTAAAAGCTTTATATTTATCCAAAAAAGAAAAATCTTTATCTATCACCCCTTTTATTAGCGGGACTAATAAGCCAAGACTTAACCCATCAAAAAAAGCAACAAAAAAAGAACCTACTCCCTGAATACTGAAATAAAAGAATCTTAGTTTAAGTATACGGAAAAAAGATATAATTGTTTGGATTTTGTTACTAAAAAAGTTTCCGATAATATTTGCCATAAAAACACCTTCTATATTTTATTTTTTTTATACCACTGTATAGTTTCTTTCAGCCCTTCAAGAAAAAGCGTTTCAGCTTTAAAACCAAATAGGGAAAAAGCCTTCTCAGTATTCAGACACCTTCTCGGCTGGCCATCGGGTTTTGTCTCATCCCAAACGATTTGGCCCTTAAACCCAGTTAACTCAGCAATAGACTCGACTAACTCTTTGATTGATATTTCAAACCCGGCGCCAATATTTACCGGGTTACTTTCATTATATTTTTCGGTAGCCCTTAAAATTCCTTCGGCACAATCTTTGACATATAAAAACTCTCTGGTTGCCTTTCCGCTTCCCCAGACGACTATTTTTTCTTTACCTTGATCAATAGCATCGACACATTTTTTAATTATCGCCGGGATAACGTGTGAACTATTTTCATTAAAATTATCTCCCGGACCATATAAGTTTACGGGAAACAACACAATAGAATTAAATCCATATTGCTGACGATAACTTTGAGACTGAACAAGCATCATTTTTTTTGCTAACCCGTAAGGAGCGTTAGTTTCCTCAGGATAACCATTCCAGATATCTTCTTCCTTAAAAGGAACTGGACAATACTTCGGATAAGAACAAATCGTTCCAATTGCAACGAACTTTTTAATACAAAAAACACGCCCCTGCTCAATCATTTGAACGCCCATCATCAAATTATCATAAAAAAATTCAGCGGGTTTCTCTCT
This sequence comes from Candidatus Omnitrophota bacterium, assembly GCA_028711575.1. Lineage (GTDB taxonomy): Bacteria > Omnitrophota > Gorgyraeia > Duberdicusellales > 4484-171 > JAQTSA01. The sequence goes on from JAQTSA010000150.1 coordinate 2,918, forward strand.
GTTTGCGCCAATTCCTCCAACATTTGCCGCCAAATGAATTACAACATCAGGTTTTGAATCTTGATACAATCTTTTCACATCCTCAAGATTAACCAAATTATAATCTTTTATGCTAGGAATAAATATATTGTTGGCGCCCAGACTTTTCAAGCTTTCAACCAAATGTTTCCCTAAAAACCCATTCCCGCCGGTAACTAAAAAATTTTTATTCCAATAATTATTCATTTTGTTTTTATTTTTACTTAATTTTTTTCTACTAGTTTTTTTAACCAACCCTTGTTTAAATCTAATCATTAGTCAACTTTCCACCACCGGTTAGGAAACTTCTCCTGCAAAACACGATCTCCATCACCTATAACATTAAGGCCAATGGCCCGCATATCAGCATCGATCATAATTTTCACTAAATCCTCAAGGTTTATTCTTGGCCGCCAGGCCAATTCATTTTTAGCTTTACTACTGTCCGAAATCAAAGCGTCAACTTCTGTCGGCCGGAAATAACGCTGATCTATCTCTACATATTTTTCAGAATCAAGTCCAACATATTTAAAAGCCAACTCCAAAAACTCCCGGACACTGTAACTACTGCCGGTACCGATAACATAGTCTTTTGGCTCCTTCTCCTGCATAATACGCCACATCAACTCTACATATTCCGGCGTATAGCCCCAGTCACGTTTGGCGTCCAGATTACCTAAAAATATTTTTTTCTGCCGTTTAGCCAAAATATTGGCTATTGCCCGGGTAATTTTTCTAGTAACAAAAGTCTCTCCTCTTCGAGGCGACTCATGATTAAAAAGAATCCCGTTACAGGAAAACATATTGTACCCCTCACGATAATTAACCACCATCCAGTAAGCATAAAGCTTTGCCGCGGCATAAGGTGATTGGGGAGCAAAGATGGTTCTTTCATTCTGCGGCGGCGGAGTTTTCCCAAACATTTCACTGCTTGAAGCCTGATAAAATTTTATTTTTTTCCCGCTTATCCTGACGGCTTCAAGAATTCTTGATGTCGCAAGGCCAGTCGTGTCTCCGGTATAAACCGGCATATCAAAGCTAACTCGAACATGACTTTGAGCTCCAAGATGATAAATCTCTTGCGGTGAAATATTATTTACTATATTTGAAATTTGTTCAAAACTAGACAAATCACCATAATGCAATCGAAGATTGGCCCCTTCATTATGGGAATCAACATAAATATGCTCAAGTCTCTGGGTATTAAAGGTAGAAGCTCTTCTAATTAACCCATGGACCTGATACCCTTTAGATAAAAGAAGTTCGGCTAAATAACTGCCGTCCTGGCCGGTAATTCCGGTTATAAGCGCTTTTTTCATGATATTCTCCCTGGTATAATTCTCATACTGTTACTTTAGTATGAGATCTTTGTTAATAATGATAAAATATAAAGGGTAATCCTTTTTCAGCTGGGAGACAGCTTGCTTATCCTCCGTAAGACTTCTTTCCAAGAA
>JAQTSA010000151.1 GCA_028711575.1 Candidatus Omnitrophota bacterium
TTCGATGAGCGTTGTTACCGCTCGCCCGCTCCAAGCCATATAGGTACAGAAATTGCCTTATTAAACAGCAATTGGAGGGCGGCCTGGTACCGTTATTTCTCGCTGTAAGGCTTATATGACAATAGTGTGAATTTATGGTCAGTATTTGAGCTTGATTCTAAAAATCTAAGTAAATAAAACTATAAATGACGTTTAGTCCCTTTTTGCCATATTTACCGTGAAAAAATAATTCTGGTTTGCCTTTTTCTAATGTTTTTATTAATGTATTTTTTTATTGCAAAAATCCCCATTTTAGGTAAGATATAATTACTTTACCAGCCACAAATAAAATTATTTTTTAGTTTTTTTATAATGTTACAAATTCTGTCTTTATTCATAATTGTTATTTTTACGGCCTGCGCTAGCTATGCTCCTAACCCAAGCCTATCAAAAACCGATATTTTCCCGGTCTCTAAATCTGATTATCAAAAAACAAACGCCTATACCATTCAAAAAGGCGATTCGCTGTGGCGAATATCAAAACAGTGCGGTGTCCCAGTTCAAAAAATAATGGATGAGAACCGCATAACTAATCCTCATGAATTAAAAATCGGCCAAAAAATAAACCTGCCGGTTTGTGGTTATCAGGTCCAAAAAACTAACAGCAAAGGCTTCTCTTGGCCAATAAATGGAGAAGTCGTTTCGTTTTACGGAGAAAGAAACGGTAATGTTGTTAATCAAGGAATCAATATAAAAACGGATAAAGTTTCTCCGGTTAAAGCTTGTGCCGGAGGGATAGTTGTTTTTGCCGATTATCTTCGCGGATGGGGAAAAACCGTTATAATTAAGCATCAGGATTCCTATTATTCCTTCTATTGCAACCTTGAAGAACTTAAAGTTAAACCGGGAATTAATCTACAAGCCGGATCGATTATCGGAAAAATTGGTGTTGTTAGTTCGAATAGTAAACAGCTTTTTCATTTTGAAATACGCAAGGGCCATCTTCCACAGAACCCTTTGCATTATCTTAAGTCTTAGTATTTTATGAATCAACAGAGTGTTTGGAAAGTTAAACTTCTTGATCTGGATAAAAGGGTACAGGGCTTTAGAGACGGCTATCGACAGAATATCGCTTTGCTGGGGCAGGATCCTCAAGAAATAAATTATCTTCTTGAGAGCTATGTAAATGATAATCAAACCGATGGCCCGCTTTTTATCCATACGACAACCGACTATTCGGATAGTTATCTTTTTTTTAAAAGTGTAGTTTCAAGCATTCTTATCAGTGGAAACAACTTCCTTCCTGAATTTGACACATTGATTCAAGATTCTTCTGAAGTATTTCCGGGGTTTTGTTCGTTTGTTAAGGAAACTCTGAAACGACGGGATATAAGTTTCCCTGAAGTGCTTAACGCTATAAATCTCTTTATTTCTGAATCGAACAAAAAATGTGTCTTTATTGTAGAGAATTTCTTACAACTTAATCAGATTTTTCCGAATTGTTTCAAAGATTTTTCTAAGTTTATAATCCTTCAGCGAAATTGCATGATAGTTCTTACCGCTAGCTCTTATCGCCGAGCTGAGAAAATATTTTCCCATGAATTGAATTTGCTTTTTGGTAATTTTGAAAAGATAATTCTGACTGATAAGAATTTTTTTGATAATTATTTGTATCTTAAAAATATGATTGAGCCCTTAGCTCCTTCTTTATCCTTTATCTCATTTTTCGTAAATATTGCCGGGAATAATTTAGTTTACTACGATGCTTTGGTTGATTCAGTAAAAAAACATTATTCCAAACGCAGTGAAGATAATTCAATTGTCAGTATCCTGGAAGAATCTTTATATTCAAAAACGTCTTATCTCTATCAAAAATTTATTTTTAAGCTGGATAATATTGTTGAGAGATTTCGAGATTCAAATTTAGTAATAAAAATTTTAATTTTATTGAGTGAGGGCTATTTAAGAAAAAAAGAAATAGCTTCTCTCGGCGTATGTAAAACTAATGAGTTAGAACTGATTTTTAGTAAATTAGTTGATGTTGGCGTTGTTGAAAACGTTGGTAATCTATATAAAATTAAAGATAGCCTTTTTTCTTTTTGGGTTTTAAAGGTCTTTAAACTTTATTTTTGTCCTTCCCGGCTTAATTCATCCCGGCGGATTCTGTTGTGGAGAAAGAAGACCATTGAAACTGTCGATGAGTTTAAGGAGGACTTTGTGAAAAATAAAATCAGTCGGGTCCTTGATCTGATTTCTTCTTTTAAGGATGATACCTTAAAGATAAAGAAAAAAAATTACATTTTACCGATGATTGAGAATAATAAAATAATGTCTTATCCTCAAGAGAATTCTTCGATTATTATCGGGGAGGGAAAGGAAATATTGGTTGTTGGCATTAAAGAAAAAAACGTCAGCGACAATGATATTTTTGCTTTTATAGAAAAAGGAAAAGCGATTAAAGGGAAGAAAGTCCGGAAAATATTTATTTCACTTGAACGGCTTAATTCTACGGCGAAATTAATTGCTAAAAATAATCAACTCATAGTCTGGGATATTGATGACGTGAACTATCTTTTGAAGATATATAATAAACCGGTGATATCTTATTCTCCTGGTGATTATTCAAACCCTCAAGAGTCGCTTAGCCGCTTTGACACTAAAAAACCCTTGTCTCGTGGCTGTGGCGTAAAAAAATTACTCACCGGAGGTGGTAGCGATGACTAGAGTGTTAGTTCTTTCCGATACTCATATACCGATTAATGCTAATTCTTTACCTAAAATAATAACTTGTGAGGCTAAAAAAAGTGATTACTGTATTCATGCCGGTGATATTTGTTCTTTTTCTGTAATTAAAACCCTTTCGTCTTTAACAACTGTTTATGCTGTTTGTGGTAACATGGATGATTTATCGGTTTCGGAAAAATTGCCCCATAAACAAATCTTTACCATTGAAGATGTTAAAATTGGTCTTGTGCATGGCCGGGGGACTCCCAGCGGTATATTCAATATCATTGATCGTGAGTTTCCGATTAACGGTGAGAAACTGGATATTATTGTTTTTGGTCATTCACATGCAGCGACGAATGAGGTACGTAATGGTAGAATTTACTTCAATCCTGGCTCATCTACCGATAAAGACTTTGCGGCTTATAAATCTTATGGTATTCTGGAAATAGATGGCAAATCGATCGAGAGGAGGATAGAGATAATTGAATAATCTGTGGGCACCCTGGCGGCTTCAATATGTCCAAGCGAAAAAAGAAAAAGGATGTGTTTTTTGTCGAGCGCTAAAAGACTCTCACGACAGGAAAAATTTGCTGCTCTACCGAAGTAAACATTGTTTTATCATTTTAAACACATTCCCCTATAATAACGGACACTTAATGATTGTCCCGAACAGGCACTTAGCTGAGATCGAAAGATTGTCTTCATCAGAATTTTCTGATATGAATAGTATGGTGGTTTTTGCGGTTAAGCTTTTAAAGAAAACCTTAATGCCTGGCGGTTTTAATATTGGGACCAATATTGGGAAACACGCCGGTGCCGGTATTGAACGTCACCTTCATACCCATGTTGTTCCGCGTTGGGTAGGTGACACTAATTTTATGCCAATGATTTCTAATACTAAGGTAATTCCTCAAAGTTTGGTCAAATTATATACACGTTTGAAGGAAAATCTTTAACACAAAATGAAAAAGTATAACTCAGTTTTTTCTACCTTTCATACGATATATCGGTTGTCTACTACTTCGGCTGATATGAAGAATTTTTCTATTGGAGTTTGCCGAGCCTATCGAAATGCGTTTAAAGCTGACCGTGTAGTTATGGTTTGCAAAAATGTTAATTCTTACCCATATATCAAAATAAAACTTGAGGATAAAGTACAAAATATAAAAAAAGGTGGTGTTTCCATTTTAACTGGCCGGGAAAAAGATCTGTTCATGCAAGAGAGAGAAATGGTCCTTGGATGCAGGATGATCGCCCCTTTTAATTTTATGGATACTCTTGGCGCAATTTATATAAAACGAAAAGAGGTTTTTACGGATAGTGAACGTCGCTGGTTTTCTGCTTTGAGTGACGAAGTTAGCCTGGCTTTAAAAATTTTCTGTCAAAATCGGGAAGAAAAGAAACTGATGATTAATTATGTCAAAACTCTGACCAGGATGATGAATCAGTTTGTTCCGACGTCACATCTTCATATAAAAAGTATTTTTCGGCTTATTCACGCTTTGGGGAAATCGATGGCTTTGTCAGAAATTGAGATACAAACTTTAGAATATGCTTCTCTTTTGCATGATGCCGGGAAATTAGATATTCCTACAAAATTGCTTAAAAAACAAAAACCACTAACTAATGAGGAGTTTAAACTGATAATGAAACATCCGCGTAAAGG
>JAQTSA010000025.1 GCA_028711575.1 Candidatus Omnitrophota bacterium
ATAACGGTCGACGGAGATTCTTTAGCTAAACGGTTACTGAAGTCGGCCGAAAGAATCCCTCAGGCTTCTTTTGGTGAAGGGTACTGGGTTGACCATTGGCGGTACAACCTTGATTTGCTGGAAAGTTATCTTGACTATTATCCCGATAAGCTAAGCGATCTGTTTACTAACAAAAAATTTATGTTTTGGGACGACGATGTTTTGGTTAAACCAAGAGCTGAGCGGTACTGCCTGCGGCGGGAAAAAGTTTATCAGGGCGAAAGCGTTGAGCATGATAGCGAAAAGAAATCTGTCCTTGCTAAACGAACCAAGTCTAAGAATTTTTTAAGGACTAAAACCGGAAAGATCTACTACACTAATTTGGTAGAAAAACTTCTTACTTTAATTCTTAATAAGTCCGCGACCTTAGATCCTGACGGTATCGGCGTTGAGATGGAAGCCGGTAAACCAGGCTGGTGCGACTCGCTTAACGGGTTGCCGGCGTTGTTTGGCTCGTCATTATGCGAAACTTTCGCGGTTAAACGAACGGCGCTGTTTCTGCGTGATGCGCTAACAAAGTTAAGCGAGTTGGGCGAGACTAGCGTTATCTTGTCGGTTGAGGTCAACCAATTTTTAAAAGATTTGACCCGGCTTTTAAGCGGCGTATCATCTACTGCGAAAAATAAAGATTTTATCTGGTGGGACAAATCAAATGCAGTAAAAGAAACTTTTCGAAAAAACACCTTTTTTCATCTTAGTGGAGAAGAAGAAGCGGTTGAACTGAAAACTGTGATTTCTTTTCTTGATAAGCTTATTGTTAAGTTAAATGCCGGAATAAAGAAAGGTAAAGATAAAAAAAGCGGCGTTTATAACACTTATTTTACCTATACTGTGACCGATTTTCGTCAAAGTCAGTCGGCGATTTACCCAAAATCTTTTAAACGGCACGCCTTACCTTTGTTTTTGGAAGCGCCGGTAAGCGCTTTATCGGTTGAGAAAAACAAAAGTGATTATAATGCCGTTAAACGGTCGGTGCTGTTCGATAAGACCCTTAAGATGTACCGGCTCAACGCTTCACTTAAATCTGAGCCGCTGGAAATCGGTCGTAGCCGGGTGTTTGTCCCGGGATGGCTGGAAAACGAGTCCATTTGGCTGCATATGGAGTATAAATATCTTTTAGAGACCTTAAAGGTCGGGTTGTACGACGATTTTTATGAGGATTTCTTTACGGCCTGCGTCTGTTTCTTTGACCCGGCGCGATACGGCCGAAACGTGTTAGAAAACTCATCGTTTATCGCAAGCAGCGCTTACCCTGACAAGACTTTTTGGGGTAAAGGGTTTGTTGCCCGGTTAAGCGGGGCGACAGCGGAGTTCTTAAACATCTGGATTCTGCTTTGTTTGGGCAAAAAACCTTTTTTCATTGATACTAACCGGGGATTGTGTTTTAAAGTTGAGCCGGTCCTAAAAGCTAGTCTGTTTACGACTAAAAAAAGTACGGTTTTCGTTGACGGTAAAGCGGTGGTTTTGGAGAAGAACACGTTTTGTTATAAACTTTTTTCCCGGACTCTTGTTGTTTACCATAACCCAAACCGGCGTGACACTTTTTTCTCTAAATCAAAAACTACGCCGGCAGCTATTGAACGAATAGTTTTGACTGTTGACGGGAAAAAACAAACTGTTAATGCAAGCGTGATAAGCTCGCCGTTGAGTTATCGGGTCCGCCGGGCAGAAGTTGAGCGTATTGACGTTTATTTTAAGTAAATGTTCACTTTTATTATAGAGACACTATATATAGTGTTGGCTTATGCAGCAATTGTGTAATCAATTGAAAGATTTTTAAAAAAATATTGACAAGGTAATAGATATTTGTTTACAATAGATTAGTTCTTTGACAACCGTTAAAGTAATTTTCTCAATTATATTCGGTTATACCATCCACGGGTAATTTTAGTCTCGGCGTAAAAGGAGGTGATGACTGCAATTAAAGCTAAAAATTATCTGAACATTGGGTGATATAACTATAGATTAGTTATAAACAAGGGAAATCCAAAGTAGAAGGGAATCTAAATAGGATTTAGCGGCCTTGTAGAAATAAATCCTGATATCATAACAATTCAAGGAGGGAATTAATGAGCAAGAAATTAATTACACTTGCTGTTGTTATGTCGTTCGCGCTTATCGGCGGCGCATTCGCGGCTGTCGAAGATATTAAAGTTAGCGGCGACATTACAGCACAAACTATTACAAGAGATTTGAGTTTAGGGTTGGACACTATTGGCGAATCAGAAAACTACCTTTTTTCACAAGTTCGTTTACGTTTTGACGCAGATTTAACTGAAGAAGTCAGTGCGGTTATTCAGTTGATCAATGAAAGACTATGGGATGCTGAAGGCGCAGCTGATACAGACATGGATTTGGACCTCGCTTACGTAAAGATGGGCCAAATGCTGTATGAGCCGTTGACAGTTATCATTGGTCGTCAGAACTTACGTTACGGAAACGCGTTAATCGTTGGTGACCCAGATACTAACCAGACAGTAAGCGCTGCTGGTATTTCTCAGTCAGGCGATTTGTCATTACGCAAATCTTTTGACGCTGTAAGAGCTATTTTAGATTACGCTCCTTACACGATTGATTTAGTGTATGCTAGAGTTGCTGAAAACACAGTTACTGAAGCTGATGACGTAACTCTTATGGGTGCTAACCTAAGCTATCAATGGGATAGCTATAACGGCGTTACCGAAGCTTATATTTTCGGCGTCGAAAACACAAGAAACCAGACAACAAGCGCGTTTTTAACAGCAGCTGTTCCTGAAAACAAGTCAAACACTTTTGCTGTTGGTACACGCTCACAAGCTGATCTTAACGATAACGTCACTTTAGGCGGCGAAGTTGCTTATCAGTTTGGCGATGTTTCTCATTTAGACAAAGATTTAGACGGTAATGCCGATACGCCTACAGAATTTGGTCAATTAAGCGCATGGGCTGTTCAGTTAATGTCTGAATACAGATTCTTAAATGATTACGACGCAAAGATTGGTGCTACATACACTTACTTGTCAGGTGATGATGACACAGCTGATGACAATTACAAAGCATGGGATCCAATGTTTGAAGATCAGTCTCCGGCTGAAATCTTAAACATTTTGGGCGCAAACACAAACGCTCATTTTTTCACAGTATCAACTTCTATGATGCCAAGAGAAGATGTTACTGTTGGGTTACTTTACGCAAAGGCTGTGTTAGCTGAGAAATGGAACTATTCTACATGGAGTCCGATCACAGGTCCAGCAACTGCAAACACATACGCTGTTGACCGTGATAACGCTAACATCGGTGATGAACTTGATATGTTCGCAGTTTATGATTACACAGAAGATGTACAGATGAAGTTAAGCGCGGCAGCATTTTTGCCGGGTTCTTTCTTCACCTCAGCTAATGACGATGTTGCTTATTCAGTAAGAGGGTCAGTAGCAGTACTGTTCTAAGAGTATTGTAAAAAAGATTTTTCTCAAAACCCCGTTCTTCGAAAGAGGAACGGGGTTTCTTATTTTTGTAGCAGTTTAATATATTTATAGTTTTTTTAATTTTTATAATGTTGTCCTATAGCCGGCTGAATTAGCTCAATCAATCGGTTTAAACCGCTTGATTGTAAAGAGTAATTGTATTATAATATGTGCCTAAACGAGTAATATTTTAAATTTTAGAGGAGGATTGGACTATGGAACATGTAAAACCTGAGATACAGTTTGACGAAAAAGAAGTTAAAGATGGGGCGCCGTTTGCCGCTCTTTCTTATGTCGGTGTTCTTTGGATACTGACTTTTATTTTAAAAAAAGATAACCGGTTTGCTGTTTTGCACGCTCGTCAGGGGATAGTTGTGTTTTTGGTGTTTGTGGTTGGAATCGTTGCTCCGATACTGCCTCTTGTCGGCGGATTAATTAATCGGGTATCGATGTTGGTCTGGGTTGTTTTATCGATATACGGGATATACCTGTCTTTGACTGGAAAAACCACGCCGATACCGCTAGTAAGCGACGTTGCTGAAAAACTGGTTGTTTAGTAAAATAAATAAAATGAGCGTTTATCTAAGAGAGTGGAAACAGTTTGATGTTAAAGACGTTGAGCGGCACCTGGTTGTGGTTGGCGACTTATCAAGCAGTTGTTACCCTTGCAAGCATATTGGAATAGATAAAGGCGCTGTTCAGTGTCCTCAGTGCGGCGTCTACTTTAAGTATATAGCGTTTCGCTCAAAAGTCCGGCCCAGCCAGATTGAGAAGATGAAAGAGTCGTTTCCTCAAGCGGCGATGATTGATTTTGAAGATTTCAAGCATGCTGTAAAGAGTAAAGACGCCAATAGTCTGTTTAAATAGGAAATATAGAGATAGTCAAACGATTGTCAAACCGCCCGTTCTTCGAACGTGGCTGTCAAACAATGGTCAAACATCGTAAAGAGGAAGTTCTGAATGTTTTAAAACAATTGTTTGACGGTCTCGTCTCGCCAAAGGCGGACGGACCAGTTTGACGCTCGCCGTGAGGCTGAGCAGTTTGACACGCGTACTTCGCGTGTTTGACGTGAGTGTAACGAAAGTTGAATCGGGTATCGGGTTTAGGGTATTGGGTATAGGGTGAAGAAAAGAGATTCCTGTATAAAATTTGTTCTTTAGTTTTTTTGTATGTGCTCTTGTGTTCTTGTGCTCATGTAATGATTTCTAGGCATTCTTAATGCAATTATTTGACGCTTGCCGTGAGGCTGAGCAGTTTGACACGCGTACTCCGCGTGTTTGACGTGAGCGTAGCGAAAGTTTGACTGTCTTTTTACGGAGAGGTCGCATAGCCCGGTTGAGTGCGCGTGTTTGGAGTACACGTGATCCGCAAGGATCCGGGAGTTCGAATCTCCCCCTCTCCGCCAGTTTTATTAAAACCCCATCAAATATGATGGGGTTTTTTTATTTGTTGGGCGGAGAAGGGGGAATCGAACTCCCGGCAATTGTGCTTTTAGCACAATTGGTTCGAATCCCTGCCTGCCGGCAGGCAGGTCCCCCTCTCCGCCAGTTTTATTAAAACCCCATCAAATATGATGGGGTTTTTTTATTTGTTGGGCGGAGAGGTGGCTGATGAGAACTCCTTTTTCTCAAACCCTTAGGGTTTGAGAAAACAGTGAGGAAACCGCTATAATCCAGGTTCATTTACCTTAGGCGGTTCCCTCAGATATCAAATTCAATTTGATATCTGAGGTATCTCCCCCTATTCGGTCCCGTGAAACGGGACATTGTGTCGGCTATTTTTTTTGCCAAAACATTTAATTCTTATACAAATCCTTGTTATTTAAAATTTTGTAAAATAGTAGATGTATGCTATACCTTCTAACCCCATGGAAAATTTATTAACAGTCGATCAATTGAGCGAATATTTGCAGATAAGTAAACGAACTGTTTATGACTGGGTTCATGTTGGGTATGTGCCTTGTTATAAGTTTCCAAAGGGTGTTAGGTTCAAAGTGATTGATGTTGAAAGGTGGTTGAAGAAGCGTAAAAGAGGCGGTAGGTCCATCTACCAAAAAGAAATATAACTTAAAAATAGCTTCGGACGCAAGCTGGTCACACCTGTTTAATTGACAATCTATTTTTTAGTTGAAGATAAAAGGCGATTAAATTGCTCGGTCAATATGATATATTATTTTTGTTTTTCTTGGGAATCTTAACAGAGATAATCGCAGAATCCGCGCCTCTAGCTTGTCCGCAGATTATCACCGATAACATTTAGCTTTTGTGCTCCTCAATAACTATCCCAAAACTCTCCCAAACATGTGCTCCTGTAGACTTGCGCTCTGTGATTATTTGGGCTATAATCTATTTTGTAAATATTCGTTATAAGATAAAGTAAATCCATAAGGAATATGAAGTTTTAAAAGTTTAGGATAGAGTAATATCTAAGGCGGAGGTCCTATCCTGATATTCGTATTCGTGTTTTAGGGTTAAGGTTGAATAAGTGTTTTCTGTTTTACGGGTTTGGCCCTGTGTTTCTATATAGGGGGTATTAAATGTTAAAAAAAATTCTTGTAATTGATGATGAAGAATTAATTATTCGATCCCTGGCCAAATTATTAGAGAAAAATGGATTTAATGTGTTTGTTGCTAAAACAGGAGAAGATGCAATCGTAATTGCTGATGAAGAAGATTTCGATTTGTTAATTGCCGATATTCGGATGCCGGGGATGGATGGAACCGAAACGGTAGAAGCTATTTCTAAGGGTTTACAGAATAGGGGAAAAAAGAAATTGCCGGTAATTTTTATCACTGGTTATGCTGATGAAACTACTAAAGAAAAGGCAGGTAACTTGAATCCGGTTGCATATATTTACAAGCCTTTTGATATCTCAGTGTTAGTAGGTAAAGTAAAAGAGGTATTAGGTTGAAATGAACGTAGATTCAGAATACTATCCAAAAGAACTTTCTTTAAGGTCTCAAGTTAAACATTACGAAAAACGGGCGAAAGATATAGAAGCAAATTTAGCTAAGAGGCCTGATGAATGGGGTAAATTCCAGAGCGAATTTAACTCAGAGGTAAATGCTGTTTTTCATAATATTATGAATTTTGAAAAAGAAAATTTAGCCTTTGGACGTGAAGATAGAGTTTACAAATTAAAGAGACTTTTTATTAAAAAATTCAGGAATATCTTTGCTAAGGGTGATTATGTATTATGGTGTTTACGTAAGCCTTTCGGATATGCCGGTGATTTTAAAATCATTGAGGATCTTTACTTAAACCGTCCAACTACAACTGGATTCGATCGCCTTTTTGATAATTATACGCAGATGTCAGCAATTGCCGTGGCTGTAAGGAATAGAAAAGATAATTTCAAAGAATTTATTATTAATTTTATCAATAGCAAAAAAAAACAAAAGATAAGGATCATGGATTTAGCCTCAGGCCCTTGCCGTGACGTAAAAGAAATTCTAACCTCAGGTTTTCTGTCTTCAGAAGATGTGATTTTTGATTGTTATGATAGCGATGAAAGAGCGATAGAATATGCAAAAAACTCCTTGATTAATTTTTCAAATGTTAATTTTTTTAATAGAAATGCTATTAGACTGGCTTTGAGTAAAGATATTAATTCCATAATAGATAAAAAATACGATATTATTTATTCAACAGGTCTTTTTGACTATTTTGATGAAAAAATTTCTACTCGATTAGTAAAAAATCTTAGAAAGCTTTTAGTCGATAACGGAGTTTTGATTATTGCGAGCGTAAGAGATAAGTTCAGTAATCCTTCTGTTTATTTTATGGAGTGGGCGGCTGAGTGGAATCTTGTTTATCGAAGCGATGAAGAGTTTAGAAGGATTTTTACGAATTCCGGTTTTAAAGAAGATTCTCTCCAGACTAAGTATGAACAACAGGGCATATTACAATATATAATTGCTTCCAAATAAGTATAGATTAAACAATGAATATTTATGCTGTATCAGGCTTAATCAATGCAGTTTTAGTTTCTGTTTTAGGCGTTTTTGTTTATCGCAAAAGTGCTGTAAGAAATCTCAATAGAAAATACGCAGTTTTTTGTTTTCTTGTGGCATTTTGGAGTTATAGTTATTCTTTCTGGCAAAATTCTACTACATCTGAGGCTGCTTTATTTTGGTGCCGTTCTCTTATGGCCGGAGCGATTTTTATACCTTTAGCATTTTTCCATTTCATTGTTTCCTTCCTGAATGTATACCAAGAAAAAAAGAAGGCGCTCAAATTCGGATATATTATTTTTATCTTTTTTTTGTTTTTGGATTTTACTCCTTTATTTATTAAAGGTGTTTCTCCTAAACTATCCTTTGATTTTTGGCCATATCCTGGTATAGCTTTTACACCATTCATTTTGATTTGGTTGGGTTATTGTTTTTACCCCTGTTTTTTGCTATTTAAAGCATATAAAGGATCTTCGGGCCTTAAACGGAATCAAATTAAGTATTTACTTCTTGGTATACTTGTTGGTTACACAAGCGGTTCAACTAATTATTTTCTTTGGTATAACATCCCAGTGTTACCTTTTGGTAATTTTATAGTGCCTCTTTTCGTCGCTTTGATGGCTTATAGCATCCTTAAATACCATTTAATGGATATAAAGATTGCTCTTACGCGTGCTGGATTAATTTTTCTTATTTATTCGTTGGTATTAGGCCTGCCCTTTTGGCTTGGTTCAAGAATGTTAGATCAGAATTACTGGTGGCTTCCGGTTATTTTTATGGGTGTATTAGCTACGGGGGGCCCATTTATCTACTCTTATTTAAGAAGAAAAACTGAGAACATAATTTTACAGAATCAAAAAAGATATCAAAGCAGTCTAAAAGCTTTTTCTTCTACTCTTATTTTTATTAGAGATGTAGATACCCTTGCTGAAAAAGTTGTTAGCGAGATAATGTGTTCGGTGAAAATGAATTTCTGTGCTTTGTATTTAAAAGAGGGAGAAGCCTTCTCTTTAAAAAGCGAAAAGTCAACAGATCATACGCAGTTACCTTCTAAAATAGAAGGTAATAGCCGGTTCATTGATTCGGTCAAGAGTGTTAATGCCCCGGTATTAGGGGAGTATCTGCCGCCATTTGGGAATGTAAAGTTAGGGTTAATTTCCCCCTTGTTCTTTAACCGGAAAATTGATGGCTTTATTGTTTTAGGCTCAAAAGAGAAGCATGTTATGTTTACCGATACTGACGTAGATGTGTTTAGTATTGTTTCCAACCAGACATCTTTAGCTTTATCGGAGATTTACTATTTTAAACAGTACCAAAAAACAATTGAAGAAAAGTTTAAATTGTTAGTAGAAAAAGGGCGGCTAGAGAGTGCCTTTCAGATTTCTGAAGCTTATCGTCATGAATTAGGAAACATTATAAATATTATTTCTGTGTCTTTGGCTAATCTTAGTTTTGAGGGTGGTTACGAGCCTACTAAAGAAGAAATTGAGCAAGCAGCTACATCAATTAGTGGAAACATAAGACGAGCCCAACGAGTTTTTAATGCCATAAGCCAATATAATGAAAATTCTAAGTCAGAATTTAGAGAAATAAGACTAAGTGATATTTTAAATAATATTATTGAAGAACATAAAGAAGCATTGGCTAAATACGGTATTAATCTTCGGTCGGATATAGACAAAAATATAATATTGTCGGCTAATAAAAATTTTATTTTTGCTTTGAGGTATCTTTTAGAGGGCGCAATTGGGGCTATAGAATATGTTAATCCCGGGAATAAACTTATTGAGTTAAAGCTTGAAAGGCGAGACAGTATGGCAAATTTGAAAATTTCTGACACTGGGAAAGACGCGACTGCTGATAAAGCTTATAAAGGCGTAGGGTTAGCTAGGGCTAAAGATGGTGGTATACGTTACTTTATAGCTCGTAGAATTATATTTGATCATCAAGGGATTTTTCAAATGAATTCTTTTTATGATGGTAAAGGAACTATTTTTGATATAAAAGTTCCCTTGTTGAAGAGAGGTGAGTGATGCAGAAAACTGTTTTGCTTGTAGATGATGAAGATGAAGTAAGAAATATTTTGCAAAGAGCTATTGAAAGAAGAGGTGTGAAGGTTTTTAGCGCTGCCAATGGTGAAGATGGTGTAAAACTTTATAAAGAACATAATCCTTTATGTGTATTCTTAGATGTTAAATTACCAGGGATACAAGGCCCAGAAGTATTGAGACAGATAAAAGAATTTGATTCTCAAGCAAAGGTATATTTTATAACAGGAATGAGTGGGAATTTATCCGAATTGAAAGAGCAGGAAGAAAAGCTAGGAGCTTGTGGTCATCTTTCTAAACCTATTCTTATTGAAGATGTATTAAAAATTTTAGAAACGATATAGATTATTTATTAACCTTGTAACATATATCCGCGTATGTTAAAGGGAAGAGGGATGGAGTTAACTAAGTCCAAATAACAGGGTCAGCGTGAGCTAACCCGGGTTTGACGGACACTAAAAACGCTCAGATTGTTATTTTATTCTTCGAAAGGAACAACAGTGTCAGACCTCCACTTTCGAAACTAATAGCTTCCCGGGTATCGGGGCTAGGGTTTTGGGTATAGAGTTAGGAATATGGCTATGCTAAATATACGTATTTCGTTTTAAAAAAAATGGGACAATAGGGTAAGACCCGGAAAACGGAAAACAATTGAGACGAAAGAGGGGGCACACCTATTTAATTTTGGGAGTTCGTTCTTGAAAAAAAGTAAGTTGAGATATTTAATATGAAATTTAGCGCTGTCAGCAAAGCGGCCGTTGATTTTAAGCGTCAAATCGCTAAAAATAAATAATTGTCCAAGGCGGTAAAGAAGCTAACTTCTAAAGTGGAGGTCTGACACTGTTACTCATAAAGGGAATCGGAATTGTGACCATTGGTGGGAAAACGAAACTGATTGGCATCGCTCTTGGAAAGGAAAATTCCCTAATGAGTGGCAAGAAGTCATTAATACCGCAGAGAATGGTGAGAAACATATTGCGGATGTTAAAACAGATCAAAAGTGGATAATTGAATTCCAACATTCCTTTATTAAAACAGATGAACGCGAGGCTCGGGAAGCTTTTTATCAGAAGTTAATTTGGGTTGTAGATGGTACTCGACGCAAAAGTGATAAGTCACAGTTTTTTAAAGTATTGGGAAATGGAAGGATAGTTCTTAAAGAAATAAATTTGATGAGAATTCCATTCTCGGGTAAATGCGCTTTATTACGAGATTGGACTAGTAGTCGGGTACCGGTTTTTTTTGATTTCTCAAAGTGTGGGGAATTGACAGACACTTACTTATGGTGTCTTATTCGAGTTATCAACGGAATGGCTTATATTGGGCCATTTTCAAGGGATGTTTTTGTTAAATATCATAGTCCAGAAGCAAAGAGAAATAATATGGATTTTTCAGCGCTTTTGAAGAATATAGATGACGGGATCAAAATAGTTAATCAACCTTGTAATATTAGTTCTGTTCATCCGATGAGATTATTACAGAACCGAAAGGAATACAAGAAGAGGTAGAGTTTATTACTGAAATTACTTTACCAGTATTTAAAAAAAAGGTATATTGACTATAGTCAATAATCTAAGCTTAAAAAAATATGGCAAACAAAAATCTTTCTAACGCAAAAAGGGCAAAGAATGATGAGTTTTATACTCAGTATGTTGATATTCAGAAGGAGATTGAATCTTATCTGGAATATAACTCTGATGTATTTCGCGGCAAGGTAGTTTATTGTAATTGTGATGATCCGTTTGAGAGTAATTTTTTTCGTTATTTCGCGTTGAATTTCAACAAGATTGGGTTAAAACAGCTTATTACCACCAGCTATAGGCCTTCGCCTGTAGCAAACACTCAACTAACATTATTTGGCGATGAGAAGACCCTTCCAAGATTAAAAGGACGTCCAAAAATAACAGCCAACAAATTTATTATTAACAAGGTTCAGGGTATAGACGGCGAGTTTAGCTTGAAGAATGTTGCTAAGCAGTTAAAGGCAAACAAACATAACGAATGGATGCCACTAGAAGGCGATGGTGACTTTCGTAGCGATGAATGTACAAGATTGCTTAAGAGATCAGATGTCGTGGTAACGAATCCGCCGTTTAGCTTGTTTCGGGAATATGTTAAACAGCTTTTTGATTATGAAAAAAAATTTGTAATTATTAGCAATAAGAATGCTATCACTTATAAGGAAATATTCCCGTTAATACAATCAAATAAGATGTGGGTTGGTACGACTAGTTTTAACAAAGATTTGCTATTTATTTCTCCAGAAAAGATAGATCCCACAAATAAGCCAAAGACTGCAACAAGAACTGTGGATGGTGTAGTCTATCTTCGTTCCCCGTCAATTTGGGTCACCAACCTAGATCATGGACGTCGCCACCAACCATTGTCGCTTATGACATTAAAAGAAAACTTGAAATACAGCAAACACAAAGAGATTCGGGGCAAAAAAAAATATGAAAAATACGACAATTATGACGCCATAGAGGTACCGTTTACCGCTGCTATTCCGAGCGATTATAGTGGTATAATGGGCGTGCCGATTAGTTTTTTGGATAAATATAATCCTGACCAGTTTGAGATTATATGGCAAGCAAGTGGTAACACACGTGCTTCTGCTCCAAAGAAAATATTACGGACAATTAAATACTGTAAACACCCAGAAGATAGAGGCGGCTGTACTGTAATTAAAGGTAGAAGAACATATGGGAGAATATTTATTAAACATAAGGGAATAATTGTATGAAAACAACCTTAGAATCCGAAATCACTGTCAGAGATATTTGCGAAGGGTTTGTTTATAACGAACTTGAAGGTAAAGGTTTGTTCGGTTTATCCGGAAAACTGACTATTCAGCCAGAATATCAGCGAAACTACATTTATGCTTCTGATGGTGGCAAGAAAGAAATGGCTGTCATTGAATCGATTTTAAAAGGATACCCCATTGGATTAATTTATTTCAATAAAGTTGATGACGATAATCTTGAAGTTTTAGATGGACAACAACGTATCACTAGTCTTGGGCGGTTTGTGACTGATAAATTTGCTATCAAAGATGAAAACGATATGGAACAATATTATAGTGGTATGGCATGTGATAAGAAAAACAAAATATTGGGGACTAAACTTCTTATTTACGAATGCGAAGGTACAGAAAGCGAAATAAAAGAATGGTTTAAGACGATTAATATTGCAGGTGTTCCACTAAATAATCAGGAGTTACTCAATGCCGTGTATTCTGGTTCGTTCGTGACGCTTAGTAAAGAGGAGTTCAGTAATAGTCAAAACGCCAACATTCAAAAATGGAGTGCATATATAAAAGGCAGTGTTAATCGGCAGGAATTTTTAGGATGTGCACTAAAGTGGGTAAGTAAGGATAATATTGGCGATTACATGAGTTGCCATCGTTTTGACAGGAATATCAATGAATTAAAAAAATATTTTAACAGCGTGATTGATTGGGTTTCTAGTGTTTTTACCGATGTTGAAAGCGAAATGCGCGGGATTGAGTGGGGACGGCTTTATGAAGAGTATCATAAGAAAGCGTATAATCCTACGAAAGTTTCAGCGGAAGTGCAAAATCTCTACGCTGATCCATATGTAAAAAATCGCAAAGGTATTTTTGAGTATATTCTCGGTGGATCCGTTGATACTAAATTACTTCAAGTTAGAGTTTTTGATGAAGCAACCAAAAAATCAGTGTATGCAAACCAAACGGCACAAGCGAAAGTAAAGGACCTATCCAATTGTCCACTTTGCTCTGTTGGAGAAAATGTTAACAAGAATAAAATTTGGAGTTTTGGCGAAATGGACGCCGACCATGTAGCCGCTTGGAGCAAAGGTGGTGCGACTGTATCCAAGAATTGTCAGATGCTTTGTAAGACACACAATCGAGCTAAAGGGAATAGATAAAGAAAATAATTGGGCCAAAAGTTGATGGGAGAGTAACTTAAAATACGTTGTGCCCAAAACGTGCCCAAACTACATCAAAACACTCGCTATTAGATGTCACTAAATGTCAACAACCGCACTCTGAAAAAGTGACAAAAATATAAGCCTAAATTGAAAAAACTATACTGAGTAAGGGGTATTCGTATTTTGTCTGACCGAATCTCCCCCTCTCCGTTTTTTTCTTCTAAAAAAACGGAGAAGTCTCGCCATCTAGCAGCCACTAGATGGCGGACTCTCCGCCAATAACAAAACCCCCATCAAAAAATGATGGGGGTTTTTGCTATTTCACCGACCCTCTTATACATGAAAAGCTTCAAGGAGGATTTTCGAGCTCCCGCAATTTTGCCTACTGCAAAATTGGTTCAAATCTCCCCCTCAGAGCCAGCGAATTTGTACCAAATTCGTTTCTGCAAATTGTGCTTTATTCTCCTAATATGCGCTATTCCTTGAATCCCGATAAATCGGGATGCATTTATTTATGAAGTTTTATTTGTGGTTATAGCCGGGTTCGTCTGGCTCTTCATGGGGGCTCTGCCCCCTCTGATCTTCGGTTCGGAGACTATCAAAGAAGAGAAACTCACCTCAGGTCACCCCCGTAGAGGAACAGGGAAGATTTGCGCCCGAGCGTTTTTGTTTCAAAAACGGCTCTTAAGAAAAGGGAGTTGACCCCTTTATAAAAACCTTTTGAAAACAGTTATTGGTGAGGTATAATAAAATCAATATTTTTGATATAGGAGGTCGTTATGTTCCGAAACGTGTGCATTTTTTTTATGTTATTGCTTTTCAGTGGAGAATGTGCCAACGGTGCACAAGATATCGCTAAAAAACATTTGAACAAAGCTATCAAAAAAATTGAAAATATCGATTGGGAAAATAGCCGTTCTTTAGATTTTAAAGGGGCGATGGTGGAGCTTAACCAAGTGATAGAGCTAGACCCGGAATGTGCGGATGCTTATTACTACAGAGGTTATGTTTTAATATTATCGAAAGGTTACACAGAAGTGGTCTCTCAGGGAGAATTATTTGCATCTGTTTTAGAAGATTTGAAAAAACAACAGGGTCAGACCTCCACTTTCGAAACTAATTGACAGCTTATCTTTTTAATATAGAATAAATCTATGGCCCGCCCATACAGATTACAAGGTGAAGGATTTCTGTATCATATAACCAGCCGCGGCGACGACCGCAAGAAAATCTTTATCAGTGACCACAGGGAAGAATAACAGGGTCAGACCTCCACTTTCGAAACTAATTGACGGCTCATCTTTTTAATATAGAATAAATCTATGGCCCGCCCATACAGATTACAAGGTGAAGGATTTCTGTATCATATAACTAGCCGCGGCGACGACCGCAAGAAAATCTTTATCAGTGACCACGACTTCAATAAATTCTTAGAATATCTTAAGTACGCTCAAAGCAAATACAAGTTCTATCTTTATGCCTATTGCCTGATGTCTAATCATTATCACCTGTTGCTTGAGACAACTCAACCTAACCTATCAAAGATCATGCAGTACGTTAATACCGCTTATACGATTTACTACAACAAAAAAAGGAATAAATGCGGGCATGTTTTCCAAGGTAGATATAAATCTATTCTGGTAGAGGCCGACACTTATTTTAAAGAACTTACCCGTTATATTCACTTGAATCCGGAGAGAGCTAAAATTGTTCAAACTCCCGGCAAATATAAATGGTCTAGTTATAATCTTTATATCAACAATAAAAGCAGCGATTTGATTGATATCCGGCGAGTAAAGCAGCTATTAGACTTGAATTTTAAGCAGTATCGTTATTTCGTTGAATCTTCTTTCGATAAGCCGATAGATCCTTTTAAGAATGCATATGCTGGTTTCATCTTAGGCGGTAAAGGATATATCAAAGAGAAGTTGGCGGATTTAGGTATTTTGGCGGCAGATAAAGACTTTGCTTATAAAAAAACCCTATTGTCGCATATTGATCCTGATGCTATAGTGAATGAGGTGGCTAAGTATTACAAACAGGATGTTAAGACAATAAAAACAAGTAATAAACGGCCAATGACTGCCAAGAAAATGGCGATATACCTATTACGGACAAAAACCAATCTTACCAACAACCAGATTGGTGAGATATTTAATATGAAGTTTAGCGCTGTCAGCAAAGCGGCCGTTGATTTTGAGCGTCAAATCGAAAAAAATAAGCAATTAGCCAAGGCGGTAAAGGAGATAACTTCTAAAGTGGAGGTCTGACCCCGTTTTTTTTACAAAAGCTACCCTGGAATCATATAAAATAGCTGAATCAGAATTAAAAAAACACCCTGAAGGGAGTATTATTGAACTTTGTTATTATTCACCTTTTGCTAAAATCCCTAAAAAACAATCGGATATCGGCATAGTTTATCCAAAATCGCAACTAACAGGCAACGGCTGGAATGGAGACCAGCCAGAGCACGAATGGGCAGTGACTATATTAAATGCTATCAAGAGAAAAACATTATTATTAAATAAAACTTATTTTAAACCACAAGAAGTCAATGTTCTTTTCATAGAAGATGATAGTCCTGTCGATTTTGTCAAACATGAAGACAAAGGTATTGAAATATTAAAGAAAAAATATAATCCAACGTTTTTTTCGGAGCAATATTGTTTTAATATCGTACACATTTTTTCAAATTGCACTTTTATTTATGATATCTTTGGGGAATGTATAAAAACCTGTTTAAGAAAAAAAGAATTACCAAATATATAGCTAACATCTCAATCCACCGGACTTTCCCCGCCGCTGCGTGGTGTCCAAAGCCGGTGATTTTGGGTGTTAGGCTTTAATAATGAAGATGCAAAACAACAGGGGCAGTTCAGTCTGAGACTACTATTCATATTGTTACCCGTTGTGAAATATCGCTGCTAACGGGTCGGTGAATTTCGATGTTAGGGGGAAATAAATAAAAAATGCATATAAAATTAATTCTGCATGGATTGGCAATTTTTTTTGGAATTATTGCTGGAGCGTCTGCTCTTTTATCATCTCAAAATAAAATCCCCCTATTTATTTGTTTTTCATTAATTGCAGCGGTTTTTGAACTGACTATACCATTTTTACAAATTAATAAGATAGTCTCCCCACAAATTAATTATTCCTTACAGCGAGTATTGTCCAATTATGCTCCAGGCATCGTGGTGAATGGAGTAATATGGCAAAACGATTTTGAGGAATACTTGTTTAGAATTCAGAATGAACATGCGAAAGTCGAAATATACGATTTGAGAATTGATATGGATGTCCTTGGTGGTATAGTAACTCAATCGATCTTTTCCCAAGAAGGTTGTGAGAATATAAATTTTTCATCTCAGCCTTTTTTAAGTAGTGGCATTGGAAATAGGAAAAATATTACGAAAACTTTTAAAACATATTCGAACAATCTAAAAATCAATATTGCAAAATTGTTTCCCGAAGGACGTTGTGAATTGAAATTGCTTATCAAGACTTTACCAAGGATGGCACAAGATGAATCAGGATTTTTTGGGGTAGACTATCGCTATTTTGATCAGGATGGTCATATCGAGAAGAAGTCTCTAAGACATAAAATCCTATTGAAAAACGGTAAATTAATGTTTATAGACATTTCAAGCATTATCGAAGGGACTCATAAAAGATCTATAAGCATGATTCCCGAAAGACCTTTAATATTTAAAAAAGATGGAAGAGTAGTAATAAAGGAAAACAACCTAACGAATCAATCTAGTGAACCTGGACCGCCACTTGATTGAGTACGGAAAGCGGTTTAGACCGCTGATTTTTGTGTTACGTTCAAAAAATAAAATTAAGAAACAGCAGGGTCAGACTGAACTTCCCCTAGTTTAGTGGACACCTAATAGGGTATAATACTACATACCCAAGGAGGTGTCTAGTGGCAGAAAGAAGATACAAACGACATGATCGAGAGTTTAAGGTAAGTGCTGTCAAACGATCCTTTGAACCAGGTAAAACAGCAGCAGAAGTCGCACGAGAACTTGATATACCAGTAACACGCTTATATAAGTGGCGTGAGCAGTTTGAAAAGAAAGAAGATAAAGCATTTACTGGAAAAAGCACGAACGATTCAAACAAAGAGTTAGAATTTTTGCGCAAGGAAGTTAAAAGGCTACGACAAGAACGCGACATTTTAAAAAAAAGCCTGATATTCTTTGCCAGAGACGAAGCCAACGATTTAAGTTCATCCGGAGATACAAACAGGAATTCCCGGTGAATGTGATGTGTAATGTTTTAAATGTATCTCGCAGCGGATATTATGCATGGCAAAGCAGAAAACCAAGTAATCGCTACAAAGAAAATAATAATTTACTTGAAGAGATCAATAAAGTTTATTATTCAAACAGAAAAGTCTACGGGTCACCTCGGATACATGCAGTATTAAAAAACCAGGGATATCAATGTGGAGTCAATCGTATTGCTAAGATTATGCGTGAGAATGATATCCAAGCTCAACAACATCGAAGAATTAAGAGAAAAGCTGTATACAAATCAACATCTAAGGTAGCTAATTTATTAGATCGACAATTTTCTGTAAGCAAGCCTAATAAAGTCTGGGCAGCAGACATAACATGCTTTTGGACTGGATTGGGATGGCTTAACTTAGCAATTGTAATGGATCTTTATTCTAGACGCATCGTTGGATGGTCTATGCAAAGTCGAATGACTGAACAGATAACAATAAATGCGTTAGATATGGCTCTTTTAAATCGCAGGCCTACTAATAGTTTAATGCATCATTCCGACCAAGGTAGTCAATATCAGAGTCAAGCATTGCAAGAAAAACTGAAAAGGTGTAAGATTATTCCAAGCATGAGTCGGAAAGGTGAGTGCTATGACAATGCGGTAGTAGAAAGCTTTTTTAAAACACTAAAATCAGAGTTGGGTGCATATCAAAGTCGGTTTAAGACACGAGAAGAAGCAAAAGCAATGATATT
>JAQTSA010000152.1 GCA_028711575.1 Candidatus Omnitrophota bacterium
GCGCGACGATTAACGCTATTATTCATTCTAAAGCAAAACCGGTTTTATGTGATATTGATCCAAATACCTTAAATATTGATCCTTTAAAAATTGAGGAAAAAATCAATAAAAGAACCAAAGCGATAGTTATAATGCATTATGGCGGACTACCTTGTGATTTAACAAAAGTAATCTCGATTGCCCGTAAATATAAATTAAGAGTTATTACTGATGCTGCCCATGCTATCGGCGCTGAGTATAAGAATAAAAAATAGGTAGTCAAAGTGATGTAACTTGTTTTAGTTTTCATGCCGCCAAGAATATGACGACGGCTGAAGGTGGGGCTATCGTTACCAACAACAAAGAGATTTACCAATTCGTTGGGAAGTATTATTATCATGGATTTGACCGGGAAGCGTGGTTACGGCATAAGAAATCCAGTTGGGAATATAATATTGGGGCAATTGGGTTTAAATATAATATGAGTGATTTGTCGGCAGCTTTAGGAATATGCCAACTCAAGAAATTAGATTCCTTTATTGAAAAAAGAAAAGCAATCGCCGATATTTATAATGACTGTTTTAAATCTATTGAAATTATCCGTTTACAACAGGAAAGGTATCCCGTAAAAAATGTTTATCATTTATATCCGATTGTAATCAATATCAAAAAAATGCGAATAACAAGGGCTAGATTTATAGAAGAGTTAAAGAAAAAAAATATTATTGCCTCGGTTCATTATATCCCGATTTATAGACATACTGCTTATAAAAAAATATTTACTGAAACTGATATCAAAGATCTAAAGGAAACCGAAAATATTTATCAAGGTTTGATTACTTTACCTATATATCCTCTCTTGAGCCTGGATAAGGCGAAATACGTGGCAAAAAGCGTTGAGACGATCGTTGAAAAATACAAGAAAAAAATATGACCAAACGATTAGTTGATATTTTTGCCGCAATCTTATCTTTATTCTTTCTTTTTCCCTTATTCCTATTTATAGCGTTGATTATCAAATTGGACTCGAAAGGGCCAGTCTTTTTTAAACAAAAGCGTGTTGGGTTAAAGGGAAAGATTTTTTCTATTCTAAAATTTAGAACAATGACTTTAGGAGAGGGTCTGCCGATAACAAGAGAAGGTGATTCCCGAATCACCGCTTTTGGCCGATTTTTAAGGAACATTAAATTAGACGAGATTCCTCAATTTATAAATGTTTTATTCGGCGATTTAAGCCTTATTGGACCAAGGCCCGAAGTCCCTCAAATAGTCGCTTATTACAACGCGAATCAACTTAAAATACTTGATTATAAACCGGGATTGATTTCACCGGCAACTTTAGAGTTCATTCGAGAGGAAGAATTTCTTAAAGGAGACAATTATCTCGATATCTATTTATCGAAAGTTATGCCAAAAAAAATTGAATCTGATTATAAATATTTCAAGAAAGATAAAGATTTTTTTTCGGATCTAAAATTAATTGGTCGGGTTTTAAGGCAACTAATCGGTTCAGTTCGTTCGGTTAAAAGATTAATTTTTGCCAAGATTTATGGTTTATTAAACAAAGCTCTAACTTTAATTAAATATTTGATAGACGTTTTTCTTACAGTTATCTGCTTATGGCTTGCCTATTATATCCGTTTTGAAGGGATAGTTCCATCAGGACAGATTTTACTTTTCCAGAGGACAATGTTTATTTTTGTCCCCGGGTTTTTAATTAGTCATTATTTGTTTGGTTTAACTAAAGGTATCTGGCGTTATATTAGCATTAAGGATGTGCAGAAAATTGTTTTGTCAATTTTGACAGGTAATGGTGTCAGTATGCTTTTAGGCTTTTTGATTTTGCATACTACAATGATAAATATTCCTCGATCGGTTTATATTATTAACGGATTTTTGTTGTTTTTTTCAATAACCGGAGTGCGAGTTTTATACAGGATTATCTATGATAAATTTGGACGACCAAGAAGAAAAAATGAAAATGTTTTAATCGTTGGAGATAAAGATATCGCAGTTTCTTTGTTATATTCTGTAAGGCAAGACTTCAACCATTCTTTTAATGTTGTAGGATTCATCTCTCAACAGGCAGAGAGAATCGGCAGTACTATTAACGCGATTCCGATACTTGGTTTGGTCTCACATATTCAAAGATTGGTTAATGAAAAAAATGTCAAATATATCTTTATAGCTATTGGCCAGGCTTCAAATGATGAAATGAAAAAAATTATTAAAATTTCTCAAAAAACTAATGCCCAAGTTAGAATTGTTCCGACAATGCTTGATGTGGTTGACGGTAAATTCTCTTTGCGAGATTTGCGGGAAATAAGGTTTGAAGATTATTTAGATCGAAGTCCGGTAGAGTTTAATTTGCAGCAGGCTTGGCAAAAATTCAATTGTAAAACGGTTCTAATCACTGGTGGCGGCGGCTCAATCGGTTCTAGCATTTGTCGAGAAATAGTAAAGCTTCGTCCGGCGAAACTTATTGTTTTTGATGTCAGCGAAGATAATCTTTTTAAAATTTCTCAGCAATTAAAGGATCCGCGAAGAAAAGATAAAATGGATGATGTCGAGTGTCTTTATAAATTAGGTGATATTAGAGAGGAAAAGGCGGTAGAAAGAATTTTTGAAGATCATAAAATAGATTATGTGATACATTCAGCCGCGCGAAAACATGTTCCTTTATCGGAGATAAACATTATTGAGGCTATTTCTACTAATGTTTTTGGCACGTTAAACATGGCTAAAATTTCAGCCAAATATGCTGTTAAAAAATTTATTTATATTTCAACTGATAAAGCGGTTGAGCCGACTTCGGTTATGGGCGCGACCAAAAGAGTTGGAGAGTTTATTATTAGATGTTTAGGTGATAACAAAGAGATTAGCACAAAATATATCGGAGTCCGCTTTGGTAATGTTATTGGTAGTTCCGGCAATGTTGTTGAAACTTTTAGTTATCAGCTCCAGCGAGGAACGGCTGTTACGATAACCGATCCCGATATGCAGAGATATTTTATGAGTTTAGGAGAAGCGACTAAGCTAATCCTCCAGGCGGCTTCTTTGGATGATAACTCGGGATTATTTGTTCTTGATATGGGCCAGCCGGTAAAAATAAAAGATTTAGCGTATGATATGGCTCTTTTTTACGGCCGACACCTTAAAGAAGAGGATATAGTCTACATAGGTAAGAGAGCTGGCGAAAAGATGACAGAAAAGTTGTGGGGCACAAGAGAAACAGAGATTAAACTTCCCTTTACTAAAATATTTAAAGTGGAGGAAAATTGTCTTTTTTCCGATGTTTTAGAAAAAGTTGAAGGTTTAAGAAAGTTATTATCCGAATATGACGAAAATAGAGCTAAAGATGCTTTATTTTCGATAGTGAAATAATTATGCGATCAGTTACTTTAAAAACGCGGATTATTGTTATACTTACAGTGATAACGATTATTACCATCGGAATTTTTGTCGTCATCCAATTGTCTCATGAAATGGAGTCAGTCCATCGTTACTTAAAGTATAAAGCCCAGAGTGATTCAGGAACAATTAAAGATGTTTTTAACCAGATAGTAAATTCAGATTTGGATAAAGATGGTAAAAAAGATGCTTTTATAAAAATATTTCGATCGCTTAAACAAGAAAAATATGTTCAAAAAGGCTATATCCTTGATTTGGATGGTCAGATTATTGCTGGAACCGAACCGCGGCTAGAATCAACTGCCGGCAATTATGAGGATTCAATTATTATTCAAAAAGCTTATCGTGCAAAAAGAATGGATCGGGAACCAATTATCGATAAAAAAAACCGGTTATTTTCGATTTATTTGCCGCTTGGTGATGAGGACGTCCCTTTGTTTGTAGCAAAGCTATATTTTTCTTTAGGCGATGTCTGGGGGGCATTGAGCCGAGTTTACGTTCCGGCAATTACGGTTGGTTTTTTACTGATTATTGTTAATATTATTTTAGGGATGGTTCTTTCAAGGTTAATCGTTAGGCCGATCGCTATTTTTAACCAGGCAGCCAAAAAGATAGCTTCCGGCCAGTTGCATCTTAAAGTTACAATTCCGACGAATGATGAGTTGGAAGAGTTGGCTGATTCATTTAATTTTATGACTCAAGAATTGGTTCGGATGAAAAAGATCGCGGAAAATGCTAATCCGTTGACGAAGTTACCGGGAAATCTAGTTATTATGGAGGAAGTTGAAGGCCGAATAAAAAGAAAAGAAAAGTTTACGGTAGTTTACAGCGATTTAGATCATTTTAAAGCTTTTAATGACAAGTAAGGTATCCATCAGGGCGATGTCGCGATAAAGCTTACAAGTGATATAATGCAGGAGTCAGTAGCGAATCGGGGAAACAAGG
>JAQTSA010000153.1 GCA_028711575.1 Candidatus Omnitrophota bacterium
CCCTAATAGCATCGGCTATCGTGTATGGTGGTTCTAGTATTTTACCAAAATATTCTTGCAAGGTTTGTGAGCCAGTTTGATCATACCACCTATTTGGAGTAGCAGATAACCCTAAACGAAAATTAGCATTTTCTATTAAATTCTTACGCAATCGTAAAGCACCTAAATTATGAACCTCATCCGCAATAAGTAATAAATTACCCTTAATTTTAGACACTAATTCTTGAACTTTAGCCATTGAAAATGAAGCATTAGTAGTAATTAACATAAAATGACTACCAGCTTTTACATTAAAAGCTACGATGTTTCTATTGAAATCACCCATCCAATCAATGCTCTTCTCATATCCAATTATTGGGCTAAATCCAAATCTTCTGGCTTCCACTGCCCACTGATCAACGATATGCTTTTGGGGACACAATATAATAACTGCCAATCTTTTTGCTTGTTCATATAAAGTAACAGTAATATTTAAAGCTGTTATTGTTTTGCCAGCTCCCGTTGCGTGCTCCAAAATCCCGCATCCCTTTTGTCTTACCCATTGGTCTAAAGCCTTCTTCTGATGGTCTCGTAAAATAATATACCCTGGAAGAGCAAGAGTTATTTTTGCTAATGGATCGATATTATTTTGCTGGTTACAACTGTCTTCAGGATCGCCTGCTGGCTTGTTCTTTGGTCTGATTTCTAATATTTTATCTTTTATTGCTTTAGGCATAGATAGCACTTCTAGGTTAGAGGTATTATGATTCCACAAATCATCAAATTCTTGTTTTTTTAAACCTGCTAATTCTTTCGACAATCCCTGAACCCACGAAGTCTGCACATCAAAACTTTCAAAATTGTAAATATAGGCATTCATTGATTCATTGGCAGACCCTGAAAATATCATATAATCACCACTGGAATCTACAAAAATACCAACTTTTTCATGATATATACCACGACTCACCTTATTGTCTTTTATTGGGTAGGCTATCTTTATATCTAAAAGACCATTGGCAATCATCCAACTAACGACTTCAAGCCGGTTTCTTATTATTTTATTTTCAGAGATAAAAAAATCTCTCTCCAGTACCTGCGTAATAACTTCTTCCTTTTTTTTGTACCCTTTTTCAATTGCTTTTATGTCACTCTCCGAGAAATTTGGGCTTACCACTAATTGCATACACCCGCCTTTTTCTATTAGATAAGCAATTCCTTTTGCCGCCACTACTAAACTTTCTGTAGAAAAATATCCTGCTGATCTCTGATAAAGCACTGATCGCTTAAGAGCTGGTATATAAAAGTCATTTAATAATGAATGTTTATCCGAACGATATCTTATCTTCCAATCAAAATCTTTTAAATTCATTTTATTTTCTCGCAGAGTTTATGATAAATTTCAACTCCTACCATATTTTCTGCATCATTTGCAATTTCATTAATCACCTTAATGATATCTATATCTTTGCGGTTCCAATTATTCTTTATTATTTGCTCTCCTTCAGTACCTAATATTTGTTTCAAGGCTAATACTGAGACAACTAGGTCATCCAAATATCCTGCTGGTCCAATAATCGCTTCGGGGATTAAATCAAACGGTAAAATAAAATATGCTATAGCTTTGGCTAACTTTGCTTTATTTTCATCTCCTACAAGAGGATCATACGCCAATTGGCATAATAGCTCAAAAAAGCTAGAAGTCTCAACCAAAAAATGTCTGAAGGGATGATTCTTTCCTTCCAATGATTGACCCCAAACAACAAACATCTTTTTAAGTTGGTCGAGATACCCTTCATTAAACATGTTTTCTTGCATAACTTTCCTCTCTTTTATTTCCTACAAATCTAGAATTCTCTTTAAAAATCGGGGAAATCGGGGGACACAATGAGCTAACCCCGTTATCTCTTAATTCATATAAACAATTATGATTTAAATGAGCGATTTAGAATTTTCCCCAATGAACACGCTTTTGGGCAAATGGTGATTTATCAACAACATATCCATTTTGGGATGCCCACTTTCTTCCGCCTTCAGCGAGTTTATAGGATCCTGAATTAATGAAGTCTTGAGCCATCTGTTTGTTTCCATATTTTAACAATACATGGTTTAACCGAGGTTCTGATCCCGGAATTCCAAGTTTTATTGCAATGTACAATATTTTCTTGCGGATATTATCATTTTGGATATTCTTCTCAAAGGATTTAATGACAGATTCCTTATCAGAAGGAATATCAGGGTCAGACCTCCACTTTAGAAGTTATCTCCCGACCCGCCCCGGCATAAACCATTATATATTCTCTGCATTTATTTTTTATTTTGTCCCGAGCCGACACCTCGCTCGCCCCCCTGAAACCCGAAGAAAACGCGATACGAAATCCGACCCACGGCCTAACTTTCACTATACCTCAGCGCCCATATTCCGTAAAGATTATTTTAGGGTATTTGGACTATTCAATTTTACATAATTCAGCTTCACAGATATTATCAATGGTTTATTTAAATCGCGAAAAGTCTATAGCTATATATTTTTTAAATCGTTCGTGTATATGCTCCTTGTATTCACCTGTTCTTTTATCTTTACGTTTTCCATTAAACCAGACTGATCTTAACCCCACATTTTTGCCAGACTTATTCTGCACAGACTCCTTGATAAATTCATCTGACGACATAATCCAAAATGTATCTAGACGTTCAGAGTAAAATACAAAATAATAATCTTTACGCGCTTCATGTGTAATTGCCGCAAATAAAGCTCCATCCCCCATTTTAACTGTCTTAGATCTTGCTTTTATTTGAACCGCAATAAATGCCCCATCAGGTTTCTTTATAACGGCATCGATTGCGTCATCATCAACTAATGGCACATAAACATCAATACCTTCTTTAAGCATCAGGCCAATTAACCAATACTCAATCCGTTTCCCAAATCCTGCTGAATGTCTAAAAGTCTTTTTCATTATTACACTATCGACCCTTCAACCGCATATGAATATCAGGGTCACCTATTGATATCTTTGTTATTTTTTCGTCAAAATGACTAGCTTGCGGCCGCATACCCCCCCAAACCACAAACCTCAACCGTCCCATCACACTGGCCTGAGGATGCCCCCCACAACTGTACCCTCTGAACACTATCGCAACAACTCAATACCGCCTGTTCCGGGTTGAGCGCTACCTTGCAAATCTTCATCTCTTTCCATGGCCGTTTAGTCTTAGCTTTCTTTGTCATTTACCCCCCACACACTGAGCTTTATTAAACTTTCTCTTTGTGATAAAAAAGCAGACAACTGAAATATAGATTTTATTTTTCTATTTAAGTATTTTACTGCGAATTAACAAAATAGTAAATAAAGTCAAAAGCGGCTTTTGAGACAGTAATTAAGTTATTGAGTAAAAAAAAGAACGGGATCAGACTGGAGTTCCTCTAAATTAATAAACACCTGATCCGTTATCTCGACTCTGTTTTTTTATGACCCTTTTTTTTACCTAGCTGGATACTAATTGAAACCCCGTCGCCGCGGTACCACAGTTGGTGAGCACGCACTGAATGGTCATTTCAACAGGACCACGCCCCCCGTTGTCGCAACAGCTCAATACTGCCTGTTCAGGATTAAGTTTTACACGGGTTATTTCCATGCGTCTGTATTTTTTTTTGTTTGTTTTTTTCTTAACCACTCTTTTCCTCTCCCAAATCTATCTCTTTTGAAAGTGTTGGCTCTCAAAATTGATCATATCAGCCTTATAGTTTTAGTTTTGAAGACGCTGCTTATAAAATGATTTTTATCTTTTTTCTTCTTTCCGAATTCTATCTCGCTTAAGTTTGTCACATTAAATTCCCGGCCAATATCTTTCTGCAATTTAGCGATGACTCTTTGTAATTCCAAAACAGAATGCGCGCCGATGGCTAAAAGATCGATGTCACTTGAAGAATCCATCTTGTTGCTTGCGTATGAGCCAAACAAGTATGCTTCTTTAATTCCTTTAATACCGTTTAACGCATCTTTGAGCCTCTTTTCTATGCCGTGGGTTTTTAAAAATATCTGGCGGTAATGTTCCAAGACCGGATTATTTTTTGCAAGAAAAAAATATCTTTGTTTCCCGCGGAATTCGCTCTTAAAAAGCCCTTCTTTTTCCAGCTCTTTAAGTTTGGTTTCCGTATTCTTGGGATCAAGTTCCAAAATCCTTGCCAGCTCATTGATATAGACTTCGGCCTCAGGATTGAGGAAATAATAATCCAGTAATTTTATTGTTACTTTTGAACGTAAGGATATCATTGTTTTACCATGGTTATGGTAACAAGTTACCATGATCATTCATTTTGTCAAGGAAATTA
>JAQTSA010000026.1 GCA_028711575.1 Candidatus Omnitrophota bacterium
ACCGGCAAAATGTAAGCGCCGGTTTTAAAGGAAAAGAAAGCCGGTCCCTTTGGCAAAAAAGAATAACTATTGCCCACAGCAGTTCTGACACCCTTACCGCTAAAATCCCTGTCACCAAGAAAAGCGACTATTTTTCCTTTTCGCAAAGAAGATAAACAGCGGCGACTCACCCCGCCTGTCGGAATAACTTCCACCCCTACGAGGTTACGCTGATTGTCAAAAAACCGATTTACCCGTTTATCCCGATGCGGCAAAGCCAAGGCGCAAAAAGGATAACCTAACAAAGCTAAAACCGCTCCGCCTAACTCATAGTTACCCAGGTGAGCACTTAAAAGGACAACTCCTTTGTTTTCAGCAAAACAACGGTTTAAATTGTCCAAACCGGAAATTACAACGTATTTCTCAATAAAACTAAG
Organism: Candidatus Omnitrophota bacterium; assembly: GCA_028711575.1. Classification (GTDB taxonomy): domain Bacteria; phylum Omnitrophota; class Gorgyraeia; order Duberdicusellales; family 4484-171; genus JAQTSA01. The sequence goes on from JAQTSA010000026.1 coordinate 417, forward strand.
GTCTAATTTTCGATAACGAAAAAAATCAACTAAATAATAGGCAAAATTAATAAACACTTTACGAGCGGTAACGATTCTTGTCTTTTCATCGTCTATTATCGGCGATAGATTAGAGAGAACAGCTTTTCGGTCAGAACGGGAAAAATTATAATATATTAGAGCAATGATTTTTGCCAAAAAATAGCAAACTCGGCGCGGGATTAACAAAGCTAAAACCCTACCAAGATAAAAAAGATAATACATATTTAAATAAATTTTAATTAAAGAAATATCCCGGACCGACTAGTTATCCTCTTCTGTTTCCGCAAGGATCAATTCGGCAACCCGTAAAGAAGAATCAATAAACGATATTTCTTTCGCGTGTTCTTTTAAAGAATACATTTTCTTTTTATTGTCAAGAAGATCTCTCACCGCGTCAGTTATCTGATATTCATTATCAATTTTCACAACAGCATTTTTATCTAAAAGATAACGAACATTTCTTTCCTCCTGGCCGGGTATCGGATGAGCAATAATCAAAGCAACGCCTTTAGCCAACGATTCAGAAACTGTTATTCCTCCACCTTTAGTAATAATGATATCGGCAAAGTCCATAATTTTGTGGACATGCTCCGTATAGCCAAAACAAAAAATAGGTTTTTTAAATTTCTCTTTAATTTTAATAAACCGTTTATAAAGCTTTTTGTTATGTCCGCAGATAACAATCATTTGGAAATCATGGTCCATCTCGTCACGTTCCCAGGCGACACGTTCAAACGGCCCAAGGCCTAAACCTCCGCCCATAATAACCACGGTATTTAAATCATTTTTAAAGCCTAAATCGTGACAAATCTCATCTTTAGCATAAGAATGCAGGAATTTAACCGATATCGGTATCCCTAATATTTTAACTTTATCCGCCATAACACCTTCAGAGACAAGAATCTCTTTGGCAACCTGGCAGGCAACTATATATTTGTTTACTTTTTCGTCAATCCAAAAACGATGGGGATAGTAATCGGTAACAACCGCGACCAGGGGGATATTCAAAGAAAATTGTTCTTTAAAATCAGCGATTATTCCGCAAGGAAAGGCTTGAGTCGCGACAAAACAAGTCGGTTCAAATTCTTTTACTATACGTTTTATTTTTTTAAAAGCCAACCGGCTCACCCATTTTCTTATCGGCAAGAGGTTGTTTACGACTTTCTGGCGGTCATAAACTCTGCCCCAGATAAAAGGAGTATGTTTAATAACCGCGGTATAGATAACATCGACTATTTTTTCCCAATAAGAGTAAAAATAGCGGAAACCATTAATATTTAAAACCATAACTTGAGAATCTTTATAGTGAAGTGCTTCCTTAATATTTCGGGCGGCCTGGCTATGTCCGCCAAGGTCATTGATATAGAGAATTATTATTTTTTTCATGATTTAAAAATTATATTTTGGGAACCTGGATTAAAGATTTCTTGTAACCACGTAAAAAAGCGTCAACCACCATCGGCGAGAACTGTTTACCTCTATTTATCTTTATTTCTTCGATTGCCGCCTCAAGTGAAAACCCCTTTCGATATGGCCGATCAACAGTCATAGCATCAAAAGCGTCAGCGAGACAAACAATTGCCGCGATAAGCGGAATTTGCTTGCCTTTAATTCCCGAAGGATAACCTTGACCGTCATAACGTTCATGATGATGTTTTACACCCAATAAAGCCTGACGAAGAGCTTCAATGTTACTGATGATATTAGCACCTATTAAAGGATGAGTTTTAATTATTTCCCTCTCTTTTGAGGTTAAAGGTTGTTTTTTATTGAGCAATTTCTCCGGTATACCAATTTTACCAATATCATGAAGAAGAGCCGCAATCCGTAGATTTTCAATAAAAGCAGCCCAATCAGAATCCTTTTCTTTTCGCTTTAAGTTTTCGGCAATAATCAGACAAACTGTTACCACTCGCTCGGTATGACCAATCGTATATTTGTCTTTTGCTTCAATGCTCGAAGCTAAAGCTGAGACCATTTGGAGAAATAAACGGTTATTTATCTGCAGCTGCTGATTTAAATCATCGATTAACCAGGCATTTTTAATCGCCATTACAACATCAGAAGCTAAAACAGAAAGAAAACTTAATTCAGCTTCAAGAAAATGCTTTTTATTTTTCTTTTCACCTAAAAAAAGGATTCCGATTAAATCATCCCGAAAAAAACCCGGTATACAGGCTTTAGCGTGATACAAGGAAAAATTAAGCTTTAATTCTTCTAAAAATTTTTGTAGTTTGGAATTTCTTTTGACCTTAGGGGTTTGGGAAAGCCGGTTCAACTTATCCAAAAAAAGAATCTCTCTGGGAAAATTCAGTTTCTTATCTGTAAAATAACGGATCATAGGATTATCTTTTTTAACCTTTGCCAATCCTATTGGTATTTTGATACCGCTATAGCCCCGGGAAACTTTGACAACGTACTCATCACGATTCTTGTCAAAAATAAGCATACCGGCATGCTCAACCTTGATATTTCTGACAATTGTCCTTAAGATAAGCTTAATCAGCGTCTCTTCCCGATGAATAAGTATTATTTGACGGGCAGTTTTCTCAAGCTCTTTACGATATTTTATTTGCATAATTACAACTTAAAATGATATTAGAATTAATTAATGGTTAGCTTATACAGCCTGTTCTTACAAAATATATTTTTTGACTTTCTGGCTCAACTCCATCAAATCAAGCGGTTTTAGAATATAATCCAAGGCTCCGTATTTTCTCGCCCGCTCTTTCACCTTCTTATCATCTTGTCCGGTAATCATAATGACTTGCGATTTAGGGTATTTTTTTTTGAGTTCTTTCAGGACAGATACGCCATCTTTATCGGGCATCTGAATGTCAAGAAAAACCCAATCCGGAAGATATTGCTGATAAAGGTCTAAGGCATCTTCTCCTCCAGTTGCCTTTATGACAGTGATATTAAAACGATTCATAAATCGTTCTAAAAAGTCAACCACATCAGTTTCATCATCAACAATTAAAACAGTTTTTTTATTTTTTACCACAATTTCACCCAAACTTGCGAAAAAGCTTCAAGATTTTAGTTTAATAACTGATAGTATCACACTTATAGCCTACGGTAAATCTTTTTTGGAGCCGTCATTTCAAAAACTTTACATAATCTTTGCCGGAACTTAAAGGATTAAGCGACCCTTTAATAGACAACTTACCTTTCAATAAACTCAAATCAATACGTTCTTTAGTCTCAGATTCAGAAACGATCTCAACCACCGGCAATAAGATATTGTCAGTTGCTTCTTTAACAATCGCGACTCTTAGATCACTTAAAGAAACTATCGTTGACGGCGGCCAAACCCCCATTATTTTAAAGAACTTATCCAATAAGACCGGATCAAAACCTTTGCCTCTTTCTTTATTCATCAGTTCATATATTAATTCCGGAGGGTAATCCTGTTTATAACTTCTTCTTTCGTTTAAAGCATCGTAAACATCGCAGATTGAAACGATCAAAGACACCTGATGTGCCGGACGAGCGTAACGTAACCGGGGATAACCGTTACCATCAAACCGCCGATGATGCTCAAAAGCGGCAACAACCGGAACAAAGCCTAAGACATCAACATAATTCAAAAGCATTTGTGCGCCTAGAACGGTATGACTTTTTATCTCCAAAAACTCATCCTTATTCAACTTAGTGTTTTTATGAAGAATTCTTTTAGAAATATACATTTTCCCGACATCGTGCAGCAATCCGGCCAAACCAATATCAAGAACGTCAGATTTAGCAAAACCTAATTTAGAAGCCAAAAGCATAGATAAAACAGAAACATTAAGAACGTGTATTTCCGGGCCTTGCGCCGCCCGATCCGCTAACCGGCTAAAATCAGGAATTATTCCTCTTAAGGCATCAAGTTCGGAAATCAAAATAGATTTAACTTTTTTATCATCAACGGCCTTGCCGGAAATTATGTCCTGAAGCGGTTGAAACACGGTTTGATAGGCTTGCTGGTAAAACCTGAAACTACCCTTTGTCGGTGAAGAAATCTGCGATTGATTAAAGCTAATTCCAGAAGAATCTTTACGGGCAGGATTTTTATATGAGGCATTGATTCTTTCTACCGAAATTGACAAAATACCTTGAGCTTGGAGATAATCAGAAACACTGATACCTTGATCAGAATCATTTAAAAGATAGATTACAAAGGATTTAATATCATCAGAACTTACCGGATATTTAAAGGTAATTTTTTCAACATTATTTGATTTTAAAAAGTTTATAGCGTCTTTTATTTTTTTGCTAAGATCAAAAAAGATCTGATCATCACTGGCAAATTCATCACCGACAATCGCAATCGTCAAAGTTTCTTTTTCTTTTAAGATTCCATCTAAATCAGAAGTGACTTTGTCAATCGCTTTAGTAAACTGAGGGTGGTCGCCGGTATAAATTCTGGCAACCTGGAACGATGAAACTAACTGTATTAAAAAACTCTCAACCGTTATCATCCGTCCACCTTTTTAAAGTAATAGATGCTTTTGCCGCAACTGGTTTATTCCAAAGCCAATCTTTATCCGCTAAAATTTTTAGATAATTTAAAGAGCCTTTAAAATCAAGCTCTTCAGCAATGGTTATGTTATTAATTAAAAACGTGTTATTAAACCCCAAGAAATTAAAACCGGAAAACAAAACGCACCCGGCTTGAGACAGCATTGACTGATACTTTAAAAGGACTTTCAAAGCCTCTTTTCTTATTAAGGAATTAGGCGACTTTAGGAGCGATAAAATAAAACTTTTATCATCTAAGGGGATGTCTCTCATGATTTTGATTATTTTCAACTTAAACTCGTCGTCCGACAAAGCATATAAGACTTTCAAGAGCTCGAATTTTATCTCACAACGGGTCAGGACAATAGCTTCAATCATTGCCGATAAGAATCGGCCGCCGGAATCACTATGTTTTTTTGTCAAAATCAGTCTTTTAGTTAGCATCTTACAAAAATCAGAAAAGTTTTCAGGGAAAAACTTAAAGTATAAAGTTAAAATAAAGGGAGTAATATTAGCCTTTTCGAAAATTTCAACTAGATATTGGTTTAAATTTTTAGTAGTTAAATGAAGATTGTCATAAATCGCCCAAAAGTCAAAATCAACACTATCAGAAAAAACCTTGTCTTCTACAAAACTAGTAATATTATTAAGAATTTTTAGATAATCAGTTTCTAACGAAGGGTAATTTATCAATTCTTCGGCTAAAACTTCAAGAAAGGAATTTATAAATTCAATATCTAAATCACGAATTATACTCGGCCATTGGTCATTTAATTTTTGCAAAGCAAGCTTGGCGGTAACGAGATCTGTCTTAGCGATAAGAAGATTAATAATAATGTAACGATAGTTCTTGGCCAAAGAAACTCTATCAAACTTTAAGATCCCTTTCGGGGAAATTTGTTCAAAAGAGCTCAAAAGGATACCACTGTAGATATCGGAAACTCCGGAACCGATCGAAGAAGAAAAAATATCCCGCAATTTTTCCCTTAGACCATCATCATTTTTACCTTTAAGAACAGCTGCCAAATTTAGCGCTATTTCCTTGTGTTTATTCTCAGGAACCAGTTGGGTAAAAGTTTTAAAACGTTCGGCATTAAAATTTTTGCTTTTTGATATTTTTTCCCATAACAAATCAGCCGCCTCAGAAGAGTCCAGGTCTTCGAAAAAAACCCTGAGTTTCGCGTTATCATCAGGATTGATAGAACCTTCAGCATTTAAAATATTTGAAGTTAAAACTTTAGAACAATTTTTATAGCCCTGGTTATTATTTTTTTTCAGATAACCTAAGAACCTAACTACATTATTTCTAACCGAATCATCTTTTACTAAATCGCCGGAGGCGACAGTTTTACACATTTTCGAAAAGTTATCAACGATTATTGAAGCTTTTTCGGAATCACCGCTGTCAACAGCTTCAGCCAAAAGATAAGACCAAACATCCTTGATTACCTGGCCCTGTCCATAAATTAAGCTTGTATAATCGAGGCTTTGAGTTGAAATATTTAATACCCCAGACTGTTTCAAGAGAAGAGTCAACCCGCCTCTTTTAACAATATCAGAAACCGAAAGAGTTGACTGACCAAGAAAATTAACTAACTCAGACTTAGAGACATCTTTTTCGATAAAGAGAGTCTTAACGTAACGGCGATGAAAAAAATCAGCTAAATCTACATATAACTGGATAATTTCAAGCTTTTCACCATTCAAAACAAGGTAGTCCTTAGAAAAACTTAATTTTATAGTTTGTGTTTGAGAACAAACTAAGTCTATCTTATTTTTAAGATCATCAATCGTACTTAAAAAAAGCGGATGTTCGCGAAAATATATAGTAGAATTGGTTATCGCGACTTTTAAGGCTTTTAAGAAATATTCATTTTCTTTACTAATTGCCATAACAGAATTATTCCCGCGTCTAATTAAAAATATTCTTTATATATTTTGGCGACCCGATGAAAAAAATTGTCTTTAACCAAATCTTCAAAAAACCTAAATCTTCCGTAAAGCATCGCGCCTAAAGCTGTCGACTCAATCTTGACCACCGGCATCACGGTCGGATAAGGCATATTTTCCTGAAAAAAAGCAGAAATCGCTTCTTTTGGATTTAATCGGCCAAGCAAAGAAACCTGAAACGGTTTCTCGGCTGGAAAGGCGTCCAATTTATCGGCTATTTGATCAAATACCTTTCCGAGATGCTCCTTAACAAAAGAATTCAAGGTATTTATACTTAAATTTAAATAGCAGTCACCGTTACGCACACTGACCTCTTTTGTCACTTTATCATTATAGGACAAAGTCCTAAAGGATATATATCGGTCAAACAGTTCCATAGCAATCGACTCAGTAAGCATAAAATGTTCAGCCAATTTATCAATAAGTATTTTAAGGCTAAAATCTACTGAAAAATCAGATAAACGATGACCGCGTTTTAAAACAAAGACCCGGCAATCGTTATAACTTACCTTGATTAAAACATGGGTATCATCGGCTGATTGTTTATCAAAAACAAGCGCGTAAGCCCCGATATCCTCCGCGACGATAATAGCCAAACGTTTATCCAGGTTATTAATTACCGCCGCCAGCTCTTCACGAAACCGACTGGGGATCCAAACAAGAGTAGATGCCAAAGTTATTTTTTTAGTTGTTACTCCCAAAGGAGGCTTTTCATAATTATTACCATCAATGGTATATCGGCCGACAAAATGATGAAAACAAAAAGAGTCCCACTCTAAAGATAAATCCTGAAGATACCTTTTTGCATAGATAATATCCCTAACCCCGATTTTTCTTCTAGTTTTAAAAACAATTTCTTTTTCAACGCTAATAGTCCGGCACAACGCTTCCGGTATCGTTATAGATATATCCGATATCTTCAAAGAAAGCTGTTTTTCTTCCTCCTTTATAATTTGCTGTAATTTATCGGCATTTGTTTTGATATACTTTATGAATTTTTCCCAATTAAGATTCTCTTTAAAACTATCATCATTCAATAAATCAGAAGAAATCGGCCGCTTTAAGGTTAAAGAGACCTCTTTACGAAAAATAAGACAGGAGTTAGTTAAAGAAGAAAAAGAAAGAAAAATCTTATCATTATCTAATTCTATACCGCAAAGGCCTTTCATACTTTTTTGAATTAAAAAAAAGAAAATAGTTACCGCTTATAACCGATATAAACCCGTTCATATCTAAGATCAACATATTTAACAGACGATAAACTATCTTTTAATTTATCAGTTAGAAGTTTAGTTAAAAGTTCCATTTTGCGGGAAAAATCGGATTTACCAAACCGAACCTCGGTATCATTAATCACACAATAAAGTGAGCCTAATATTGTGGCATTAATGCTTTCAATCTTATATTTTTTATCCAATTCATGAGATTTTATGGTTTCAAGAAGAGCCAAAGCTTTCTTTAATCGTCCGTCGTCGACTGAATCACCCGGCTTTAAAAACGATTTATAATCGTTAATCTCAATTGGAACCAGATCGGGATAAGGTTCGTTTTGAAATGACGCCAGAATAAACCCTTCCCGGTCAAGAACAGCATATCTACTGGTCTTTAACTGAGCAAACGGTTTTCTTTCAATTACCGAAACATCAATAGTTGAAGGAAAGCGCTTAGTTATGCGAACCTGCTGAAATTGAGGATTATTACGCGAAATTTGTTGGTGAACAGTTTTAATGTCGACCGAAAAAATAGATTCACCAAGAATTTTGTTCTCGATAATCTTAGGGATTTCTATATTAGCACGGACTTTATTTACCGTAAACAATGATGACCTGTAAACAATCAATCCTAATCCGGCTACTGCCAAAAAAGATACCATAACCCAAACAAAAATAGTTATGACTCTCGGGTCAAGTTCAAAGCCTGGTTTAAACCGAAATTTTTTTCTGCGTCCTCGTGCCATCTAAAGCTAACCTCGTCATTTGTAGAATAAGATTATCAAAACTAATTCCCTGATGCTTTGCTGATAAGGGAAACAGACTGTGCGAAGTTAACCCGGGAATAGCGTTAACTTCCAAAACATAAATAGTATGATCACCAGATAAAAGCATATCAACCCGGGAAAAGTGGCGACAGCCTAAAGAATTATGCGCTGCCAAAGCAATTGATTGTATTTTTGAATAGATATGATTATCCAATTTAGCCGGCACATTAAAGACAACATTACCGTCACTATACTTGGTCTGATAGTCAAAATAATCACATTTTGGAGTTATTTCCACGACCTCCAAAGCTTTTCCGTTAAGAACTCCTACCGTAAGCTCCCGCCCGGAGATATAATCTTCAATAAGAGCTATATCCCCAACGCTTAAGGCGAGATCCAAAGCCTTTTGTAACTGACTGAATTCTCTAACAATCGAGACGCCAAGGCTTGAACCAGAAAAATAAGGTTTAACTACTGCCGGCAACACAACATTATTCGGAACGCGACATTTACTTCGCCACAATCTAAAAGAAGCTGTCAAGATGCCGTTTTTACGAAAAATCAATTTTGAAGTAATCTTGTTCATTGCCAAATGACTCGCCAGAGGCAAAGACCCGGTATATGGTAAACCGATTTCCGAAAGCATTCGCTGTATTTTACCATCCTCGCCAAACTCGCCATGCAAAGCTATAAAAGCCAAATCAACAGAATTAGCTTCAAGAAGCACTTTAATCTTTTCTTTATCGGTAGTTTTTAAATCAATAAAAACAGCATTAACCCCGCTTCGGTAAAAAGAATCCATCACCTGCTTACCGGACTCTAAAGACACATCCCTCTCCCCGGAAACTCCCCCGGCAAGAACACCTATTTTTATATTTTTTAAATCCATAGAATCGCAACCTCTTGGTTTAGGAAGTAACAATAAATCGACTCATCCAACCCAAAGCTTTATCAAACCGGATTTAACAGCTCAAAGCTTTTTAATTTGGCTTAATTCAAATCATTTTCCGAAACTAAGTCCACCTTTGGATTTCTTCTTCAAGAATTATAGAGTAGCGCTTATAAACCGAATCCTTCATAAGCTTGATCAAATAATCAACATCATTATAGCTTGCCTTACCGGTATTAACAATAAAATTCGCATGTTTTAAAGAAATCATTGCCTCATTTCGTTTAATTCCTTTTAAATTACATGAATCTAATAAATATCCGGCGCTATTACCCTCAGGATTTTTAAAAATACAACCGCAGTTGGCACTAGCTAATTCCTGACTGGCTTTACGCTTTAAGATAAAAGCTTTAAGCCGGTTTTTTACAGTTTTGCTTTTTTTGAGTTTTAAACTAATTTTTAATATGACTTTATCAGCCAGCGAAGAGTTCCGATAGCCAAAGGAGATTTCTTCTCCTGAAAAAGAAAGTATTCCCTGATTAACGTCGAAAGCTTCTACCGTGCGGACATAATCAGAAATCTGATTGCCGTAACAGGAGGCGTTCATTCGAATAAGCCCGCCGATACTAGCTGGGATCCCGCAATGACTTTCAATACCGGATAAACCCAGTTCGATACAAAACTTTAAAAAGTTCGCCAATCTGGTTCCGGCACCGACTTCAACCAAATTATCAGTTCCAATCGCCCGACAAAAAGAAAAACCGGGACCTAATTTGAGAACCGGCCGGCTGAGCCCGGAATCAGAAACCAGTAAATTAGATCCTCCGCCTAAAAGGTAAAACCGCCCTCGGAACCTAAAGCTTAAGGCTTTCAATTCATTTTCATTGTTAACTACATAAAAATCACGGATAACCGGACCGATCTTTAGCGTAGTATACTCACTTAAGTCTGCTCTTACTTTCAAAGCCGTTTTTTGAGAACTCATCAACTAAAGTCTCCATCAAATTACTTATGTCACCAGCACCTAAGCCGACAACTATATCTCCGCCGCAAAACGACGATAAAAGTTCCTGGGTTAAAACCTTTTTTGAAAAATAACTAACTTCAGCCGGAGACTTTTTCTTAACATCAGAAGAAAATATCTCAGAGTTTATACCGGATATTTCTTTCTCCGAAGCAGCGTATATATCGGTAAATACAACTTTATCGGCCAGATCAAAACAATTAAGAAACTCCTCATATAAAGCTTTTACCCGGCTAAATCTGTGCGGCTCAAAAATAGCTATTAACCGGCTCGGGTTTAAGGCCCGCAATGACTTTAAAACCGCTTTAATTTCTGTAGGATGATGAGCGTAATCATCAATAAAGGTCACGCCGTTGATCTGACCTTTTACTTGAAGACGGCGTTTAGTACCTTTAAAACCGCTTAAAGCCGTTATCACTTTTTTAAGATCCTCACCCAGATAATAGAAATAAGATAAAACAGCGAGACAATTAAGGACATTATGCTCACCTAAAAGCGGCACAAAAACCGGGTATTGATTATCTTTAACGACTAAATCAAAATAGGTTCCGCCTGGCGCTCCCTTTATATTCTTAGCATAGAGGTCATTGGTACTAGCTAAACCATAACTCAAAGACTTAACTCGTTCTAAAACCTCAACTACTCTTGTATCGTCACCACAGCCGATAACTAAGTTTTTAGTATTTCTGGCAAACAAAGAAAAGGTTTCTTTTATATGGGAGATATCCCGGTAATAGTCCAAATGCTCATAATCAATGTTTGTTATTATCGAAACCTTTGGCTCGTAACAAAGAAGACTCCCATCGCTTTCATCCGCTTCAATAACAAAAGGGCCATCTCCCCAACGAGCGTGTTGACAATCATTCAAAGGTATCCCGCCGACAAAAACTGTTGGATTATAGTTAAGTTCCTCCATAACAAAGCCTAGCAGGCTTGTTGTCGTAGTCTTACCGTGCGAGCCGCTAATCGCTATAGTGTTTTGTTCCTGAGACAAATAAGCCAAAAGCTGTGCTCGCCGGACGATCGGTATCTTCAACTGAATAGCAGCCTGATACTCGCAATTATCTTCTTTAATTGCCGATGAATAACAAAAAAGATCAACATCTTTTAGGTTTTCAGAACTATGACCAAGACAAACTGAAATATCTTTAAGAATTAACCCGTCAATAGTATGATTAGTCTTAACGTCCGAACCGGAAACAGCAAACCCTTTTTCTTTGAGCAAAATAGCCAAACCGCTCATACCAATTCCGCCGATACCAACAAGATGAACCTTTTTTACTTTAGATAATATCTTTTCCATAATCTTTCAAATCCTTCCAGGTCTTCAATTGTCATGTAAACGTTTCTTAAAGCGTCTGTAACCCGATACCCCTGGCTCAAGCGGCTTAAAAACTGCTTAAAGTGAAACTTCCCCGAAAGGTTAAGGAGAAAATAAACCATTGAGTGAGCCTGAACATAAAACAACTCAACATCGGGATCATCATTGTTTAATTGATATACTTTATTTATCCGGGAAAAAGGCAAATAAGAATCATCTTTAATCCTGCGCTTGATATCATTTATAACCTGAGATTCCATCGCGCTGCCTTTATGCTGAATATATGTGGCCATACCCTCATCAATCCATAGGGGAAAAGTAGAAAACCCTACAACCTCGCGAAAAATTATATGAGTAAGTTCATGTTTTAAAGTAGCTGAGAAATCACCCTGAGAAGGGTAAGTATATATTATCTTATCTTTATAATTTACGCAAGCGGCAGACCAGGTTTGACAGTCAAACTGAGACAAGTAACTGTCTTTATCCTTAGCTATATATATTTGGGCGCGGTTATCCCACATCCATAACTCGTCTCGGATTAGATTGAATTCATTAGTTATCAGCCGATAATAACTCTCAGCTTTTAGCTTGACATCTTTAACGATATCTTCATCGACATCTTTTTGATAACTTATAATAAAATGTTCCGATCTTAATTCTTTAAACCCCGGCTTGGTTTGAGAAAAAACAGGACTTAAAAAAGCAAATAAAAAAAGAATCTGAACAAAAATTACCAAATTATTTTTTTTGCCAATACTAAACATTATCATGACCAAAAGATTTTTTCATAAAATTCATCACAGCTAACAATGAGCTTTAGCTTAGCCAAGTTATTTTTAATAACTGATAATTTTCCCTCATCATCAGCCAGCTTGATGATAAAACTAGAGAAATCCAAACGGTCAATATCCTTTTGCTCCATCATAATCCCTGCCTGGTTAGAAACAAGATATCCGGCATTACGGCTCTGATGACTTCCTGCCGAAGGATGAGGTATCAATAATGCCGGAAGATTGAAATAAATCAATTCAGCCAAAGTTATTGCTCCGGCACGGCAAACAGCTATATCGGCCGCGGAATACAAAATATCAAGATCCAGAACGAATCCTTTAACAAAGAACTCTGTCTTTATTGTACTATAAATTTCCTTTAAACGCGGATAATCCTTCAACCCGGTCAAATGGACTATTTGGTATCGATCTTTTAACTGAGGCAATATTTCAATAAATAGATCATTAATAAATCTTGCGCCTTGACTCCCGCCAAGCACTAAAATCACCTTTTTATTCTCATTCAACCCCAGCTTCAAACAAGCGGATTTATGATCATAGCGCTTAAAACCGCACCTTACAGGAATACCAGCTAATTCTGTCCGGGATAAAAGCGGTAAAGTTTCTTCAAACCCGCAATAAGTTTTTTGAACAATTTTCGATAAAAGAATATTGGCCTTACCGGGAGAAATATTCGGTTCATATATGGCTGTCGAAATAAAAAAAAGGCGGGCCAAAACCAGCAACAAGAAGCTATCTCTGCCGCCAAAGCCGATAACCTTATTCGGACGAATTTTCAACAACAGAACAAAAGCTTCCAAAAACCTGAACATTCCTTCAAAAAAAATATTTCGAAACGGCAAAGCGATTCCTATGGCCGATACTCCCCTTTCCTTAACTATTTTTTTTAAAAAACCGGCAGTAACAAATAAAAAAACCTTATCATTCGCTGCCCTGATCCTCTCAGCCAAAGTCAAAGCCGGAAAAAGATGGCCACCGCTTCGTTCACAAGCCAAAATTATTTTCATAGTTTTATATTTTTTTAAAATTAAGTCTTTTAAAAAGAGGCTTTTTCACTTTTAAAATTCCTTTTTCTGAACTGTCTTCCTGACAAGCCCTGGTCGCGTTTAAAAATAGACCCAACAAAAGATAATGAACAACTAAATTACTTCCACCGTAACTTAAAAAAGGCAGCGACAGCCCTTTTGTCGGAACAAGCCCGCAAGTAACCGCTATGTTTATAGTTATTTCGAGAAAAAAGATTAAAACGATCCCCCAGCAAATTGCCTGTGAAAAAGGATCGGTTATTCTTTTTGATATCAGAAACATCCTGTAAAACAAAATAAAGAAAAGTGTTAACAAACCGAGACTGCCAATCATCCCAAATTCTTCAGCAATAATCGAATATATAAAATCTGTATGTGCTGCCGGAAGAAAAAATAATTTCTGTTTACCTTCTCCCAACCCAACGCCAAAGAAGCCGCCTTCGGCATAAGCGATTTGTGATTGAACCAGCTGAAATCCACTGCCTTGAGGGTCAGCAAAAGGATCGATATACGATTTCACGCGTTTAAAACGGTATGGGAAAAAAGTTATTAAAAAAAAGGATAAAATTAATCCGGTAATCACAATAAGAAAAAGATGTTTTCGGCGGGCCCGATAAAGAAAAAGCATCAAAAGAGTCCATACTACCCAAAACATCGCGGTCCCCAAATCCGGCTGGAGAAGTGAAAGAGCGCAGATAACAGTTAAGATTATTCCCAAAGGAAGGATTCCCCGGTGAAAAAGACGGATTTCATCCCGTTTCCTCCTAAAATATTCCGCGCAATAAATTAGGAAAGATATTTTAAGAAGTTCGCTCGGCTGAAAATTAAAAGGGCCTAAATGAAGCCAGCGTTTAGCTCCCCCGACTTTTGTTCCTAGCAGAAGGACTAAAACCAAAAGCCCGACATTAAAAAGAAGAATCGACTTATTATAAGTTCGAAGCCGCTCAAGATCCACCAATAATACCGCCAACATCGCCAATATTGCTACCGCGAAATACAAAAGTTGTTTTTTAAAAAAGAACATCGGGTCACTAACAATACGGTATGCGTAGATACTGGAAGATTCATAGACCATCAACAACCCTAAAAAAGTCAATGACAGAAAACTTATCAAGAGAAATTGCCGTTCTTTTTTCATAGTTTTTCAGAAATCTTATTTTAAACAGACATTAAAAATTCAGCGATATAAAAACCTTTAATTCAACGGCTATATTTCTTTACTGAAAGAACTTTCTTAGGCTATATTGTCCAAAATAACTCTATGCCTTAAGAGCATTAGCTATTTCAATAAACCGCTCACCGCGTTCGATATAATTTCTAAACATATCAAAGCTGGCGCACATTGGAGAAAAAAGGACAAAATCCCCTGATTTCGCTCCCAAGAAAGCCCGCTCGAGGCACATCGTTAATGAATCACATATTTCAGTTGGAACTGAATCCTTTAAGGCTTGATTAATTTTCAGTGCCGCTTCGCCTAGAAGATAAACTTTTTTAACCTTTCCCAAATAAGGAATAACTCCGCGATAGTCAAGCCCCTTATCTTTGCCTCCGGCAATGAGATGAATATTAGGCTCGCCTGTTGAGCTGGGAACATTTTTTAAAGCCCAAATAGTAGAAGCCGGATTAGTCGCCTTTGAATCATTAATAAAAGTTATATCGTTAATCTCTTTAACAAATTGGAATCGATGATCATACCCTTTAAACTCGCTAAACACTTCTTCACAAACAAAACGCTCAACACCAAGAATCCGGCATATTTGATAGACACAGGAAAAATTCTCATTTTCGAATTCACAATCAAAAAAGACAACCTGCGCCGGTAAACTTTTGGCTAAATCGAACAACAGCTTATCGTTTCGATTAAGTATTGCCCAATCATCAGCGGTTTGATTCCTGAAAATTCCGCATTTGGCGGCGAAATAATCTTCAATACCAGTATAACGGTCTAAGTGGTCAGGCTCAATATTTAAAATAGCTGCCAGATGCGGGCGAAAAGTAAAAACAGTTTCCAATTGGAAAGAACTTATTTCAAGGACAATTATGTCATTTTTTTTGGTTTCCAAGACAAAAGAAGAAAGCGGTACACCGATATTACCGCCGACAAAAACATTTTTACCGTCGCGTTTTAACACCTCATAGACTAAAGATGTAGTCGTCGTTTTACCGTTAGTACCGGTAATTGCCACAAAAGTCGCCTCGGTCAGCCAAAAACAAAACTCAATTTCACCGACTAGCGGTATTTTCAAGGTTATAGAGATATCACCGATAATATTTTTCCGTAAATCAACTCCCGGGCTGACGATAATCAGAGAACAATATTTAATAAACTCTTCGCTATGGCCGCCCCATTCAAAAACGACTCCCCGATCGGAATACGATTGAATAAGCCTATCATCAAACGATTCAGCACCCAGCGACTCAGTAACAAAGACCTTCTTACCTAAATCCAGGCAAAGATCAGTAAGTGAAATCCCGGTCCTGCTCCAGCCGACAACACAGATATTATCTAAATCATTTATTCTCATATCAAGCGTTTTAACGTATTTTAAGGGTCAAAAGAGCGATCACCGCGCAGATAATAGAAATTATCCATAACCGAACAATAATCTTTGGCTCTTTCCAGCCGATCAACTGCAAGTGATGATGAAACGGTGCCGCTTTAAAAAGGCGCCGGTTGCGAATTTTTACCGAAAGAATCTGCAGGATAACACTTAAGGCCTCAAAAACAAAAACTCCGCCGCTTATCGCCAATAAAAACTCTTTTTTAATAAACAAAGCAATTGCCCCGATCAGCCCGCCTAAAGCTAAAGCGCCGACATCACCCATAAAGACCTCAGCCGGATAGGCGTTAAACCACAAGAATGAAAGTCCGGCACCAAGCAAAGATAAACATACAACCGTCAATTCGCCGGCGCCTTCGACATAAGGAATATAAAGATACTGAGCAAATCCGGCGTGGCCGCTTAAATAACATAACAAAGCAAAGAGTACAGAATTGACCATTAGAGTTCCGATAGCTAAGCCGTCGAGTCCATCAGTAAAATTAACGGCATTTGACGAAGCGACAATTATAAGCGCCGCCCAAAACAAATAAAAAAATCCTAAGTCAATAACCGCCTTTTTAAAAAAAGGAAAATCCAAAGTGGTTGAAAACTGTTTACTTAAAACGGCCAAAAGACCAATAATTAGGCCAACAACAATCTGGCCAATCAGTTTTTGCTTACGTGACAAACCTTTGCCCTTTTTAATTTTCATTAAATCGTCACACAATCCCAAAGAGCCAAGAAGGACCATTACCAGGAGACTCAGCCAAACAAAGACATTATCCCACCTGCCCCACAAAAGAACCGAGGCCGCGACCGAAAAAATTATCAAAACTCCGCCCATTGTCGGCGTACCGCTTTTGGCTTTGTGAAGAGATTCAAGATGAACATGGCCGTACATATCTATTCTTTCAACTATTTGCATTTTTTTAAGACGTTTCAAAGTCGCTTTCCAAAAAAACATTACCAGAAAAAAAGAAGTAAAAAAAGCGCAACCGCCGCGAAAAGTAATATAACGCGTAACATTAAAAATAAAAAAATATTCTTTAAGATTATAGAGAAGGTGATAGAACATAGAAAGACCCCCCAGCTTTTAGAATAAAAACAGTAGTTTAAAATTAAATCACACAGAATTTAAAGGTAAAGGCAAGAATCTATTTTTTATATAAAGACTTAACGGATAAAAATCCTCACTAACTCAAAAATTGAAATTCCTGGTTAAGGACACCAATTTCTGTCTACGCTTTTAATCCGTTTTATATTTTAATTCTAAAATCCCTGTACCTCAAACTGAAACAATTATATCACAGAATAAGAGTTTCGACTATGTTCAAAACTTCTCCAATATCCACCGGTTTGGTAAAATATCCGGCAGCGCCCAACTCCTTAGCCTTAGCCTGGGACTCAATGTCGTCGCATCCGCTGATCATACAAACCTTAGCCGCAGGGTTTATTTTTTTAATCTCAACTAAAAGATCAAGGCCGTTGGTATCCGGTAATTTCAGGTCCAGGAGAACACAATCCGGTAAATGCTTCTCATAAAGCAAAAGAGCGTCAACTCCTCCTCCGGCAGAAAAAACGGTATATCCTTTACGGCAGATAACTCGAGCCAAATGTTCGCGGATAAACTGCTCATCTTCAACTATCAAAACACTAGCCATTCTTTCCTCCTCGTATAATGTTCACTTGATAGTGAACGGTTTTTAATTAATAATATACTTATGTTAATCCATAATAAAGCAGGAAGACAACTTCTCATTCTCCTGTTGGCCCAAGCGGACCAATTCAAAAAG
>JAQTSA010000154.1 GCA_028711575.1 Candidatus Omnitrophota bacterium
AGCGGTTTAAAAAACAGCTGGAAGTCGAAGAGGAACTGCCGAAAAAGATCGATTCTGATTTTCTTTTAAGTCTTGAGTACGCTATGCCGCCGGCTACCGGATTAGGTATTGGGATAGACCGGCTGGTAATGATTTTACTTAATCAGCCTTCAATTCGTGATGTTATTCTTTTTCCGCTCTTAAAGCCTCTGCCTGTGGGCGAGATTGAAGAGCAAGACAAAGAAGATGCGTAGTTTAAGCTGGGCGATAATGGATTACGGCTGGTAAAGCGGTTTTAAGGCTAAACTTTAAAATTCCCGGACGGTTTCATATTTTCCCCTTTTAAATAAAATGAAAACAGAATTGTTTTTGGCTTATCGATATTTGTTCCGCGGAAAGGCGCGCCACGTTTCTTTTATCGGTATTATTTCTTCAATCGGTATTATCCTTGGCGTAGCAACGGTTATTGTTGCCTGTTCAATAGTTAATGGCATCGACGGTGGATTGATGGAACGGATTATGCGGTTTCAGTATCATCTTACTGTTGATAGTTATAACGAAGATGATTTGTATCCCCTTAAAGAAGTAGTCGCTAAGTGGGACGATGTTGAGCGCGCTTCGCTTTCTCTTGAAACTCAGATTTTCGCGAAATTTAAGAACAATATCCTGCCTTTGGGTGTTAAGGGAATGGATTTAAGTGACAAAAAGGAAAAGGAATTTTTTCAGCAGTATCTTACTCAGGAAAAATCCGGCGGTATGTTTTTTGTCGGCGATGGGTTGCGCCGACAGCGAGGGCTGACTTTGAATGATGATTTGGAGTTTTATCCTTTACAGAAGAAACTTAAGTCGCAAGTCGCTGGTATAAGAGGGTTTTTTAAAGTCGGATTATACGATATTGATAATTATTATCTGATAGCCGATATTAAACAAGCTAAATTGCTTTCCGATAATTACCGGTTCTTTTTAGGGATTCGAGTTTCTGATCCTTTTTTAGCTGATACGATTAAGCGGCAGATCGTTGAACGGTTTAAGGACAAGTTTTTTGTCGCGACTTGGATTGAAACTAATGAGGCGTTGTTTGCTACTTTAAAATTAGAAAAAATAGCGATGTTTATAATTTTAACTCTGATCATTGTGATTGCTTCTTTTAATGTTTTTGCGACTTTGACGGTTAAAGTGGTAGAAAAGACCAAGGACATTGGTGTTTTAAAATCTTTGGGATTCACTTCCCGAAAGGTTTTATCGGTTTTTGCTGTTCAAGGCTTGATCCTTGGAGTGATCGGGGTAATCGGCGGTTGCGCTCTTGGTTTAGGCATTTGTTATTTTCTTCAAAGGTATCCTTTTATAAGGCTACCTCAGGAAATATTTTTCACGGAGTATCTTCCGGTAACTGTTGCCTATAGTGATATTCTTTGGATTTCTATCGTCGCGCTTATTATTTCTTTTGTATCCAGTCTGATACCGGCGTTTCGGGCTTCGCGACTTCAGATTTGTGAAGCTTTGCGGTATGAGTAAACCGATTAGTACGGTCAATAACCGGAAAAATTGCTAAATAACATCGATAATGGGAAAAATAATAGAATTAAAAACTGTAACCAAGATATTTAAAAGCGGTGCCAGCAAAGTTTTTGCCTTAAACGAAGTACAGTTCAGCGTCGATCGTGGCCAATATATCACGGTAGTCGGTCCTTCTGGGTCAGGCAAGTCGACATTTCTTCATGTCCTCGGCGGATTAGAAGAACCGACTAAAGGCAGTGTTTTCTCTGACGGCATAGATATCTATAAAATCGGAGATAAAAAGTTGTCCTTCTGGCGTAATACAACAGTCGGATTTGTTTTTCAGTTTTATCACTTGATTGAAGAATTGAATGTCTTTGAAAACATAGCGATAGCGGCTTTTAGAAGCCCAAGAAAATCTACTTTTAAAAGGGTCCAAGAATTGCTACAATATTTAGGGATCGAGAAACGAAGAAAATTCTATCCTTCTCAGTTAAGTGGCGGTGAACGCCAGAAAGTGGCTATCGCCCGGGCCTTGGTTAATCATCCGGGCATATTGCTTTGTGATGAACCTACGGGGAATCTTGATAGTCAGTCTCAAGAAAAAGTAGTAGAGTTTCTTGCTCGGCTTAATAAAGAACAAGGTACTACTATAGTTTTAGTTACTCATAATCTAAAAGTTGCTGCGAAAGGTAAAGCGCGCTTTGCTTTGGTTGAAGGGCAACTGGTTGCAGCTTAATTTTTTAAATTTAAGTATGGAGGAGTTATGAAGATTTTTTTAAACGGAAAACTGGTTAGTAAAGAGCAGGCTACAGTATCGGTGTTTGACCATGGCTACCTTTATGGTGATGGCGTTTTTGAAGGTATCCGTTCTTATAATTGTCTGGTTTTTAAACTTAAGGAACATGTTGATCGGTTGTATGAGTCGGCTCATTCAATAATGCTTGATATCTCGATGACAAAAAAAGAAATGATCGAGGCGATAGTAAAAACTTTAAAAGCTAACAACTTAAAAGACGCTTATTTGCGGGTTGTGGTTTCTCGGGGTGTTGGCGATTTAGGGTTGGATCCGCGTAAATGCAAGGGGCAGCAAACGGTTGTTATAATTGCTGATAGGATAAACCTTTATCCGAAGGAGCTTTATGAGCAAGGGATGGCGATAATTACTGTACCGACAGTGAGAAATCTTCCTGAGGCTTTAAATCCTCAGATTAAGTCTCTTAATTATTTAAACAATATTTTGGCTAAAATAGAAGCTATGAATTCCGGTTGCCAGGAAGCGCTTATGCTTGATCATTTGGGATATGTCGCTGAATGTACCGGAGATAATATCTTTGTTGTTAAGAAGGGGCAGCTGTATACTCCGCCGCAATGCTTAGGTTCTTTGCGCGGTATAACCCGGGATGCTGTTATTGAATTAGCGGCAAAAATTAAAATTGCTTCTCATGAGCATGTTCTTACCAGGCATGAAGTGTTTATCAGTGATGAGTGTTTTTTGACTGGTACGGCAGCCGAAATTATACCGGTAGTCAAAGTTGACGGCCGTCTAATCGGTAATGGTAAGCCTGGCCCGATAAGCAAGAAGATAATGGCTAAGTTCAAACAGATAACCAAGGTTCAAGGCGTTAAGTATACCATTAAATAGGTTTAATTGGGCTTTTTCCCTTTGCTGAAGCACACCTTCGGTATTAGGCCTTGTAGTGACTTTAAAAATTTTCATTATTTAACTTCTGCGCTGATACCCTAAATTTTATTATTTTAATGATGTTTTGTGATATTTGCCATAAAAATAATGCCACTGTTCATCTTACCGAAATTATTAAGGAAAAGGTGGTGGAGCTTCATATTTGTCAGGCTTGCGCTAAGGCTAAAGCTCAGGAAATAAAAGAACAGGCGCCAATGCCTTCTTCTTCAGAAAAACCGGCCGAAAGTCTTCTCCGGGATACTACTAAAAACCCTGCAGTTAAATGCCGGGTTTGCGGTTTAGGGTATGAAGATTTCAGGAAAAAAGGGCGGTTTGGCTGTGGTGCTTGTTATGAAACGTTTAAGTCTAAACTTATTCCATTGTTGAGGCAGATCCATGGAGCGGTTCAGCATAAAGGGAAGTTTCCCTTTACCAGGGATTGCGGCCTGGAAAGGCAGATTAGGATTGATGAACTAAAGAATCGTCTGGATCGGGCAATAAAGTTGGAAGAATATGAAGAGGCGGCACGGTTGAGAGACGAAATAGAGAAAACTGAAAAATTCTAATGATTAAGGATAAATTAAGCTATGTTTGAAGCGTTTTTGGAAAATAAAAATAATTGGATAAGCGGTAAGGGCCCTTTCTCGGATATAGTTTTCTCTTCGCGAGTTCGTCTGGCGAGGAATTTAAGCAATTATCCTTTTCCGGCAAAGATGAGTTTGAGTGAAAAAAAAGAACTTCTTCAGACCGTAAAAAAAGTTTTTGACCGCTCGGAATTACTAAGAAAAAGTTCTTTTGTGTTTATGGGCGAGACCAGTGATGTCGATCGGCGGTTTCTTCTAGAAAGGCACCTTATAAGTCAGGAACATATTGCTGATCCGCAAGGTAAGGCGCTGATCGTTTCTGACGATGAACGGGTTTCAATAATGGTCAATGAAGAGGACCATTTAAGAATCCAGGCTATTTCTTCCGGTTTTTCCTTTGATGACTGTTGGCCGATACTGAACGCTATTGATGATGAACTAAACTCAGAACTTGGTTTTTCTTTTTCTTCTAATTTCGGATATTTAACGTCTTGCCCGACAAATGTTGGAACGGCTTTACGGGTTTCCTG
>JAQTSA010000027.1 GCA_028711575.1 Candidatus Omnitrophota bacterium
GGATATATTCATGTATTTAACCCTTAAAGAAGAAGGGCTTATTATAGATAAAACTTTTGAGGTTATGCCAACAGCAAAAGAGGAAAACGCTTGTTTAGAATTTGCGAATAAATCTTGACAGTACTAACGTTAACCATTTATTTGACAAACAAGAGAAAAATGATAGGATTATACCATTAATTTTAAACGTAATCCAAAAAATAATTTTTATGCCTAAACTACTCTGGATATCTTCTCTACCTCTGGCTGGAATCCTAACCTCAGGAACAGAAATTTCCGCTAAGTTTACAATGGAAATGCTAAAGAAACAAGGTTGGTCGATAACAATAATATGCCATAACGGAAAAACAGTTTTTTTCCCTCGTTTTCCTAAGCGATACAGGTTCATCTTACAGCCAATACTAAAACTGTTCAACCTGGAACATTTTTATTATTCCTCCACCAAAACCGGCAAAAAATGGGTCGGTAACGTAAACTACCCGAGCAGCCTTGATTTCACAAAAAAACTAATAGATAAAATCCAGCCGGATATAGTTCTTGGTTACGCCTTTTCACCCGAATACGACATGAAAATACTCAACTATTCCGCCGCAAAAGGGATCCCCGTTATATGTTTTATCACTTCAGTATCGGCTTTCAAAATTCCCAGATATCTCTGGTCTAAAAAAGTCTATTATATTGGCAATTCTCGTTACACATCCCATATCGCTCAACATTTTTTAAAGCGTCATGTCCCTTATCACATGCCTTTGATCTACCCCGAGCTTATTACAAGCCCTAGAACTCAGCCGTTATGGGTTCTTTTTATAAATCCGATACCCCAGAAAGGCGTTGGAATTTTTATCGAGATAGCTAAAATGATGCCCCAGACACGTTTTGTAGTAATTAATAATCAATGGTGGCATATTCAAAAAAACGATTCCTTAAATACCTTACGAAAACTACCAAACATCACCATATTGGAAAAAATGCCTTACCTAAAAATGAAAGAGATATACGCTCAAACAAAAGTCTTATTGGTCCTATCAGCAATGAAAGAAACATTTTGTCGGGTCATAATAGAAGCACATAACAACAGCATCCCGGTAATCGCCAGAAAAATTGGCGCAATACCTGAGACCCTTGGGCAAGGCGGAATTCTTGTCAGAAGACAGGCCCCGCCCGAAGATTACGTCCAAGCTCTTACTCGTTTGCTTAATGACCAATCTCTTTATAATCAATATTCAATCGCGGCGTATAAAAACAGTCAGCAGCCTAGATTCAACAGCAAAATTAATGAAAACAAGTTTATGAACTTAATTGAAGATTTTACTAAAAAAGATGCAACAGATTAAACGGTTAATCAGAAAATTTCTTTCCCAGCCGATATCTTTGATAAGACTATCCGAGAACTCGACTCCCTGGATATCACTCTTTGTCACTGCCCGATGCGATCTCAACTGCACTGAATGCATAATGGGAAACCTTAAAAGTGCAGCTCAGGGATACCAAATGAGCCCGGACGAAATAAAAAGGTTTATCAAAACCAGCGAATCCTCAAGATACGCCTTTAATATCATCTTAACCGGCGGAGAACCGTTACACTGGAAGCATCTGGACGAAGGAGTACAACTCCTAAGAGGTTCTTCCTGCTGCAAAAGTCTTCACCTTTTTACCAACGCCCTGAATATAAAAGGTCTTAACGACCAAACTGGAAACAGTTTCGACCGGATCAGGATATCCCGTTATCCGAGAAACGAAAAAAATATCGAAGAACTTATTCGACGCTTTCCGGCAAAGGTGGAGATAGTAGACCGAACGGCTTTCTGGAAAACTCCTTTGTCCCGAATGCCAAACGTACTGCCGGCAGTATGCTGTAACTCCGAAGTATTCTTTTTTAATAATAAAATATATGCCTGCCCTCACTCGGCTTCAATAGCTCTCAGGCATCGTACAACCGTTACTCTGTACACACCATTAAAAAAAGGTTTCCTTAAAAGGCTTCCCGCAATACGGAAAAAGCAGGAATACGATATATGCGCTTTTTGTATTTCAAACATGAAAGTACGTAATCAAGCAGAATTAGTTAAAAACCCTTAAAACATGAACATTCCGATAGTCACAGTTATCGCAACTCAAGACCGGCCGGAACTATTAGCACGAACCCTTTCCTCGATAAACGACTCTCTGCTTTCTCCTGAATATAAAGGAATCTACGTTATCGAAAACGGGACAAAATGCGGAGTCGAAGAAATAATATTTTCTCGCGAATGGAAAATCAGGATTGAATACCATTTTCTCAAACAAAAGAATAAAAGCAAAGCCTTAAACCTGGCTTTAACCCTGCTCGATGATGAATTCGTATACTTTAACGATGATGATCTCCTTCTGCACCCCGAGAGTATAGTTTCCTTAGCCCAGGCTGTCAAAAAATATCCCGAAAAGACTTTTTTCGGCGGACCTTTGATCGCCGATTATGCCGGCACGCCGCCGCCGGAATGGCTGAAAGAATATTTACCAAACTCCGCCACCGGATATTCCCTTACCGGTCAGAAAAATTTCTCAGTTATCGCTCCGGCTATGTTTTACGGTGCAAACTGGGCAGCTAAGGCCCGAGATATAAAACAAGCCGGAGGTTTCAGCGAGTCGCTCGGCCCCAATAAAGCTATTCTCGGCGAAGAAAGCGCTCTGCAGATAAAACTACATCAATCAGGCCTAACAGCCCGTTTTGTCTCCGGAATGGTCGTACATCACAATATACCCAGCAATCGATGTTCCCAAAGATTCGCCTTAAAACGATCATTTAAAACCGGCGCCTATAAAGGAAACAGCTATAGCAGATCTTTTAAAGCGCGCCTGGTTAGAAGCTTTAACGAACTATTTTCTCTTCTCCGCCAACTCCTGAAAGCCATTGTCTACCTTCTTTTAAAACCGCAGCCTCAACGGTTTCGCCAGTTTTTCATCTTATATCAACGCATAGGATTTCTCTACGGTCTCCTCTCGCCGCTACCGTCAAAGTTATCAGGATATATGCTTCACCTTTGGTATCCCCGCCACCTCTGCCCGCTATGCGGTTTCAGGGGAACATTCCAATCATATCCTTCTCTTTCCGGCAACAGAAAATACGCCCAATGCCCGAAATGCCTAGCCTTAGAACGCCATCGTTTCCAGTACCTTATATTCTCGGCAATAACCGAAGGAATTGACACCAAAAATATGAGCATGGTCCATTTCGCTCCAGAAAACTGCCTACAAGATATTTTTTCCCAGCGCTTCAAAAACTATATAACCTCCGACCTTGACCGGAAAGACGTTGATAAAAAAGAGGACTTAACAGCCCTGTCTTTTGATACCGGATCAGTTGACCTAGTCTTTGCATCTCACGTTCTTCAGTACATAAAGAACGATTCCCAGGCCCTATCTGAAATAAGCCGGATCTTAACTCCACAGGGAATAGCCATCCTTGCCGTACCAATAATCGGAGAAAAAACAGTCGAGTACTCTGAATGCAACCCCTATGAAGAAGGACACCTGCGCTGCCCGGGACGAGATTATTACGACCGTTTCAAAAAGCATTTCAGCCGAGTAACGATATACTCAAGCCGTGACTTCGCCCGAAATTACCAACTTTATATATACCAGGACAGAGCCTGTTTTCCCAAAGATAAAATGCCGTTACGCCCGATAATAAAGGGTAAAAGACATTCTGATTTTATTGCGGTATGTTACAAATAAAAATAAATATATTACTAAAATGAAACAAAAACAGGAAAAGATCAGTATTATTTACCGTTATGACGACGTTCACGCTTACAGCCGAAATGAACCGGAACAAGTCATCCTCGACTGTTTCCGGAACAACAACATACGCTGCGTCATGGCGGTTATTCCTTTTGTTTGCGCGGCAAACTGGCGTGACCCCAATTTTCAAGAAAAAATCCCGCTACCCAAAGAAAAGATAGACTTTATCAAGCCTTACCTCAAAGCCGGCGTTTGTGAAATAGCCCTTCACGGATTATCCCATCAAAACCTGCGCCGTAAAAACCGCATTTCCCATTTTTTTCCGGGAAACCGGAATAAGAACCGGTTCAGCGAATTCTATGGTCAGAATCACGATCAACAGCTAAAACGCCTAATACAGGGAAAGGAATATCTTGAATCCCTTTTCGAAACCGAAATAACTTCCTTTGTCCCTCCCTGGAACAGTTACGATAAAACAACTATCAGATGCCTGGATGAACTCGGATTCGAAGTCTTATCGGGTGAAAACGACAGGTCTTGCACTTCAGGCGGAAACATAAACATTCTTAGTGCTAACGCCCGAATAAACGATCTACAGAATCTCATAGAAAATCAAACAGAAAAACCGTCTTGCCTCATTATTCAAGCGCACGCCTTCGATTTCAAGAAAATAGATCTAAAGCAGGGACAAATCCATTACCAGGAATTCGAAGAACTGATAAAAAAGATTGCCCAACACCCCAAACTGATGTTTACAACTCTCAAAACCTTTGCTAGTCATAATAAACAAGAAAAAAGACAATAGCAAAAATATCAACATAAATGAAAGACCCGACCAATTGTCCGGTTTTTTAAAATTAATTAACTGTCTGTAGTCTAGCAGTTTTAAAATTTGGCACTGGTTGATCAAAAACACTGAAACTTTTAATAACTATTTTTAGTCGTTTTAGAGTAAGGTAATTCTTAGCTCACAGAGCTGATTACTCTATACCCTTTATTCCCAATTCATTGCCTTCAGTCCGCCTTTGTGATAACTATTAAATCAAGATCACTCTTGGGGAATAGTTGCTACTACCACACCTTGGACCTTAAAGTCGCGCTCTAAATATATAGGCTTATGCTGTTTGTTGTTCGATCTAGGGAATAAAATAATAACATCGCCTATTTTTTTAAATTCTTTTACGGTTGTTTCACCATCAATTAAAGCTACAACGATTTCTTTACTTTTAGCTGTCTGTTGCTGACGAACAAGGACTAAATCGCCGTCATTTATACCGCTTTGATTCATCGAGTCACCGCTGGCTCTTAACAAAAAGTATTTATGCGGCGATTGAGCTAACTTTGTAGATACCGGAATCATCGCTTCAATATTCTCCTCGGCAAAAACCGGAGCGCCGCAAGAAACTGTCCCAACTAAAGGAACATTTACGGTTGAAGCGTTAAACTCCTGATTGAACTCTGAGTCCAAAAACTTTAAGGCTCCGTTTTCCCGCCGCTGCAATACGCCCTTATCGACAAGTTTATTGATCATCATCGAAGCTGAACGGGGCGAACTAAAACCTATCTCTCTTCCCATCTGGCGGATAGACGGCATATGCCCGTTATTCATAATAAAACTTCTTATATAACTAATAGCTTCTAACTCTTTTTCTGTAAACATATCGACCTCCCCTCTTTCGCGGACACCTTATCCGCATACATAAGCATACACTACGAATACAACGTTGTAAAGCCTTTTTCTATTATTCGTTCGCTATAGGGTCAAAACTAAAAAGTTTAAGCCAAAGCACGGTTACAAAGGAATCGGAGGTTTCAATAATTATAATGCCTCAGACACTCAAAACCGGCTTAGGCGCCCGCCAAACAAGAAAATTATATTAAAAAAAAGTATTAAAGGAATAGTTACAAATCGACAGTTAGGAAAAACAATTTTTTCCCTATATAAAATGCTTTTGCTAAGGAGAAATGTTTCAATTCTTATATAATTTTTACCCTTTTTGGTATTTGTCGCTTTCGAAAGTGTTTCTCAATCCAGCCATTTTTAACCTTATCGCGGCTGTCAAAATGCTTCACATACGGTTTAATATCTAAAAGCGGCGTTTTGTCCAAGATGTCAACTTCAGTAAAAATAATAGTATTTCCTTTTACGCTCTTTAGCTTGACGATCGAAAACCCGATATGGTTCGGCCGGTTAGGAGCACGTATAGCAAATATCCCACGCTCGACGTCTTCCAAAAACGGTTTGCCAGTAAGCCACTCTTCTTTCGAATGGTTAAAATGGTAGATTAAAATAAGATGAGAGAATCCTTCTACACCTTTTAAACCTTTTTTATATTGAGAAAATATTCTAGCAGTTCCGATAACATTTTTTTCAAACTTGCCCTGAATTGGCATGCCCTCAGGTTTTTTGTAAGGCGTATTTATAATTCCAATAGGTTTAACATTGATTTTTTCATTCATATCTTTGGTCATCGGCCATTTTCTATTTCAAGATCATATATCCGGCAATCAAAAGCAAACAGACTCCAAATATTTTTCTTAATACCTCTTCTGAAAAACCAACGGCATATTTAGCGCCTAAATATCCGCCGACAATAAAACCTAAACAAATTAATCCTGCCACCGGAAAATTTACATGTCCATGTTTATAATAAGCCAGAGCCGCCAGCAGACCTATCGGCGGAACAAGCATGGCCAAAGTAGTGCCCTGAGCGGCATGCTGGGAAAAACCAAAAAGATAAATAAGTGCCGGAACGATAATTATTCCACCACCTATTCCAATCAAACCGCTCATACCTCCGGCAAGGATACCAATTAGTATGTACAAAAAAATATTTAACATCTCTTTCTCCTATGTTTAAAAAGTCGCTATCTTATCAGATCCTTTCACGATATCATAGATACTCTTATATCTGCAAGAGCTTTTCCGCTCAATCGACATACTAAACTTTTCCCTGCTGATCTTTTGGGATTTGACACCCTTGCCAATAAAAAAAACTTTTACTTCGTCACCCTGGCTAAAGGCAAAATTGTCATACAGCAACGCCTTCCCGCAAGTCTCTAAATCATTGTTTTCGGTAACAATTCCTATTTTCATCACGCGATACATCCTTTTAGGGATATTTTTTATTCAGTTTTGTTTTTAAGAAAAATATCATTTCTCAGTACTCCATATTTCGTAAAACATACCCCTGATGTCATTAGAATCGTCAGCAAAACGCTTATTATCGTGCTTACAACAATGCTGATCATAATCATAATCTGATACTTGATAGCAACCTCCGGGCTGGCGCCACCAAGAATGACACCAGTCATCATACCGGGAAGGGCCACGATACCAATAGTCGCCATTGACGCAATCGTTGGTTTAAGAGCCAGGCGAATACTTTCTCTCATGTAAGGTTTCACGGCTTCATGGTAATCAGCGCCCAGTGAAAGAAGATACTGATACTTTTTCGTTTCTTTTCTGATGCTCTTATAAAAAAGGTCTATACCCACGATATTGCCCCGTAAAGAATTACCTAAAAGCATCCCGCCAAGAACAATCAGATATCTGGCGTCAAATATATAATCAAGCCTGATGACAAAAATATTCAGGTAAAAAATAACCGTAAACGTCGCCAGAGCAAACGATACGAAAACCGGCAGAATAATCTTACCCGGCTTCATAGCCGATCCGCGAATCGCTGAAAAAACCGCCGCCAAAATCATTACTATAAGCCAAGAAAGGTTAATAACAGTGTTATTCCATAAAAACAGGTATTTTAAGAACACGCCAATGAGAACGAGCTGAACAATCATCCTGCCCGCAGAACTTAAAAGCAACTTTGTAAGACCTAGACCATAAATCCGGCTTAAGAAGACCGGTACAGCCAGCAGTAAGATTGCTAACAACAGCGAATAAAGGGAAATATCTATTATTTCCAAGTTTTTTTCTCCAGATCAAAAACTTTTACCCAAGGATTTTTTAGCCAGACAGGGTCATGTGAAATAGAAACAACCGTCCAATCCTTACGCTCTACAAAAAATTCAGCGGTTTTTTTCTTAAGATTTTCATCTAAAGCCGAAGTTACCTCATCTAAAAGAAATACATCCCGCTCTAATAAAACAGAAACTATAATAGCAACTCGTTGTTTTTCCCCACCGGAAAGATCAGAAATGTCTTTATTGAGTATGTCACGGCTTAACTCGAAGAAATCCATTAACTCCTTAAGTCTTTTGCCGCCAAAACTCAAAGAATGATTCGCTTTAATTCCGGAGACAAAAGTCAACCACTCCGAGACGCTGTAGTCGCCGATACTGATTTCCTGATCGATAAAAGCTACTTTTTGCCTTACATTCCAGACAATGCGCTCATCAACACGATTTTCGTTAAAAAAAACCTTTCCGTTTTGAGGCTGCACAAACCCAAGGATAAGACTAAAAAGCGAAGATTTACCAAGCCCTGATTTACCCAAGAGAACAACTTTTTCACCTTGAGCAATTTCAAGTGAGAAATCGCTGAAAACATTATTGCCCTGATATGCTAAATCTATATTTTCAAACCTGATCATCCTCACCTTCTTTTCGTCAATAATATTTTTATTCCTTAACCCTATCGTATTACCGATCTGTGAAAAATCGAATAAACACATGGTATGACCAAAAGCGTCAAGAGCATAGAAACTGACAACCCTCCGACAACCGTAATAGCCAAAGGCCGTAACATTTCTAACCCTTCACCCCAACCAAAGACTAACGGAGATAATCCAATAATCGTTGTAATGCTTGTCATTAAAATCGGTCGAATTCTTAACGCCGCGCCTTCAATCACCGCATTATAAACATCGAGTTGCTCTTCCTTCCTCAAATTATTTATATATTCCACCAGAACAATCGCGTTATTAACAACAATTCCGACAAGTAAAATAAGTCCAAGGAAAACTGTCGCCCCAAAAGGCGTTTGTGTGATCGCCAGCAAAAGAAACACGCCGATTAACGCTAAGGGCAGAGTAACCATAATGATTAGCGGATCGATCAGCGAATCATACTCAACGGCCATAACCACAAATAAAAGAAAAACAGCTAAAGCGACAACTATGATCAACTGGGCATTTGATTCCTTTGCCGATCCTTCCTCTCCGCCATATTCTAAATAATATCCGGCAGGCAAAGTAAGTGTATTCAGGCGTTGCTTTATTTGATCATTAATTTTACCAACGTTTTTCCCAACCGCGTCTCCAGTCACGCCAATCAGGCGTACCTGATCCTCACGATCTATCTGTACCGGCCCTTGCGAAACCTTAACAGTGGCAACCTCCTTAAGTTTAACTTCAACACCGGTGGAAGGAAAAATCAATAAATTTTCAAGAGCCTCTTTACTGCTGACAACAAGCGGATCAGCCAACACCCGGATATCATAGTCGACATTACGCTCCTTATCCGTAAATTGTGCACTCACCAAACCGTCCACAGAAGTTCTCACCACATCCGACAAGTCTTTCGCCGTAAGGTTAAAGTCGTTTAACTTTTCCCTGTCCAATGAAATATGTATTTCCGGCCTTGAAAAATCAACTGAGATATCAAGATTAGCTAATCCTTCCACGTCTTTTATTTTGTCCTGTATCTCTTTGGCTATTTGGAAAAGTTTATCCAAATTGTATCCTCTTATACGAATATCAATATCAGACGTTGATGTCGTTTTAATCCCACGCAGCGGCGTGCGCATCACTTTAACCTTTGCCCCTTTAAAAGAATTTTCTTTCAACTGCTGCTGCAATTTCTTAATTACAGCCGCGGTAGACATAGGACGTTTTGATTTCTCGGCAAGTTCAACCGCGATATCCGATTCATTGCTCTTCTCATAAACATTCCTTTTCTGCCAATACCCGCCAACCATTGATGAAACTTTTTCAACGCCGGGCAAATCATTTGCCATAGCTTCGATTTTTTTTACCACTGCGTCTGTCTTTTCTAATGCCGACCCCACCGGCAGTTTAACTTTTATCGTTATCTTACCATCATCGATCTGCGGTAGGAATTCCCTTCCCAGAGTTCGCGCTAAAAAAAGACTCGCCATAAATAAAACAACAACACCCAATATCAATACGCCCCTATACCTTAGCACCCCTTTAAGCAAACTTTTATATGCCGCAGTACCTTTGCCTATAACTTTCTTGGCAAAATTGTCATCATCAGCCTCTTTCTTATTCTTAAATAAATGAGCGGACAGGCACGGCACAACCGTTAAACTGACAAAAAGTGAAATGATAAAGGCCACTGTTACCGTCACAACCATATCTCGAAAAAGCAATGAAGCTATCCCCTTAATAAAAAAGAACGGAACAATAGCCGCTAGATTCGTAAGCGTAGAAGCAATAAGGGCGCTGGTTACTTCCTTGCTCCCAATATGAGCTGCTTCCAACGAATTCGCCGCGTTACTTTGGTGACGCGTAATATTCTCAAGCATAACAATCGAGTTATCCACAAGCATACCCACCGCTAAAACAAGGCCGCCAAGGGAAAAAATATTCAAGGTAACATCCAAGAGGCCCATAAGAATGAACGTCCCTAAAATACTTACCGGAATGGCTGCAGCAATAACAAAAGTCCTTTTTATGTTATGCAGAAAAAACCATATCGCCAACATCGCCAAAATCCCGCCAACAACAGCTGACGATCCAACATTTTTAATTGAATTCTCTATGTAATAAGACTGGCTGGTAGCGATTGCGTAATTGACATCATCGGGGATAATCTTCTTTCTTAACAATTCTTTGGCGCGCTTGTTGATCTTTGAAACAACTTCAACAGTATTGGCGTTCGGCTGTTTTAAGAAACTCATCGTAACGCACGGTTTACCGTTAAAACGGGTGATAACCCTTTGTTCTTCGTAAGAATCAGCCACCCGGGCAACGTCTTTAACCTTAATAAATCGTCCTTCCCGGTTGGCAACGATAATATTCT
Source organism: Candidatus Omnitrophota bacterium (assembly GCA_028711575.1). GTDB lineage: Bacteria > Omnitrophota > Gorgyraeia > Duberdicusellales > 4484-171 > JAQTSA01. Next base: position 10,666 of record JAQTSA010000027.1, read on the forward strand.
CTACGTCAAAGGCATCTTTAAATTTGGCTAAAAGACGAACGCTATACTCCTTATTCGCGTCAGAAACCCTGCCTGCCGGCAGCTCTACATTTTCTAACCGTAAAAGATCCAAAATTTTCCCTGTCGAAATCTCATATTTTTGAACTTTATCCTGATCGAACACAATTTGGATTTCGCGTACCCTTCCGCCGGAAGTAACTACCGCGCCCAGTCCGGGAATACCGAGAAAATAATTACTTAAATCATTTTCCGCCCAGTCCCTTAAAGTACGTTCATCTTTTGTTTCAGAAGAAAGGGCGATATCAATAATTGGAAGCTGAGATGGATCTGCCTTATAAATTTTGGGTTCATCAGCTTCCGTCGGCAGTTCATTTCTTGCTAAATCAAGTTTAGCGCGGGTATCAGCAAGCGCCACGTCCATATCCTTGCCGAATTCAAAATAAACTTCCACCGACGCGTTGCCTTCTATAGCAGAAGATATAACCTGGACAGCATCCTCAGTTGTAGAAACGCTTGCCTCCACTTTTTTTAATATATTTTCTTCTATTTCTTCAGGACTAGCTCCCTTCCAATCAATAATTATACGCACCATGGGGTAAGTAATCCGGGGAAGAAGATCTACCGCCAGACCCCGCAAAAAGAAAACACCAAGGACTACAGCCATTAAGGTAAGAACCAAAACGCCGACCGGTCTTTTTATGGAAATATCACTTAAGGTCATAACCCCTACCCGCTATTTTTTCTATTTCGGCTTTGGCAAGGCGCATATCCAGCATCGACAAAGCGTAGTTAACCTGGGCCTGAGAAAAGGCCTTCTGGGCGTCCAGAAGTTCAATACTTGTTACTAAAGCGTCCCGGTAACGGCTTTCAAACAAATCTAAGCTACTCTTGGCTCGTTGAAAACTCGTATCAGCAATTCGAAACCGTTTAGCGGCTGACTCATATTTCAGGCGTGCCGATTCCAGATCCAATCCTATCTCCTGACTGAGTAAACTCTCATATGAAGACAACTCATTCTTATATCCTTTTGCCTGTTTGACATCGGCGTTTGTTTTGCCCCAATCCCAAACATTAAAATCAACTACCACACCAGCCAGCCATTCTGGTTTATTTTCAAGTTCAAACATCTGCCCCCATTCATAGCCATAACTGTAACGAGCGTTTATTTGAGGATAAAACCCGCTTTTAGCGGCCTTTATCTGCTCATCGGCTTCTTTTACTTCGTTAGACAATTTTAAAAGCTGATAATTATTGGCCAAATCAACAGGAATATCATCCAGGGTAGAATAATCATCTTTCAAATCTCCTACCTCAATAGTGCCGATTGAATTTAATCCCATAGCGTTAAGAAGTGCCTTTGCCGCGATTGTAAGGCCATCCTGCGCGGTAATCAGTTCCTGCCTCACCTCATTTACCTGCACCTCTAAACGCATAAGCGTTTCTTCTCTGGGAAGTTTAGTTCTTTTATTAAGATCAACAGCTGTGTTATAAGAGGACTCGGCATATTTAAGAAGATCTTCCTTGCTTCTCATTATGTCCCGGACAAAAATTAATTTGTAATAGGCAGCTTTTACACCGTAAATCACATCCTCTCGCGCCGCGAGATAACCTTGTTTAGCCGCCTCAAGGCTGTAACTCGCCGATTGCTTTTGAGAAGTAATTTTACCGCCGGTAAAAAGAGGCTGGGTTACCACTATATCCGCCTGGTAGTCATCATTGGCTCCTCCAAGGTAGCGTTGTTTGGCCTGTGAGACATAAGACAACCGGTCGTAACTTGCCACAACATCAACTCGAGGAAAGTAATCGGCAGTAACCGAACGTAATTTTTCCTTCTTTTGATTAGTCTGGTAAGTATAGATACTTAGCTTGGGATGAATCTTCAATGCCTTCGCTATGCAATCATCTAAAGAATAAATCTTCTGCTCCAAAAGGCCATCACTTGAAGATCCCTGGCTGATAAACGCCAAGGAAAATACAAGTGCTAAAATGAATCGATTAATAATCCTCATTACTTTCCTTTAAACCTTTGTTTATACAGCTTGAGAAACTTTTTCAGGGCCTACTGACGAAGGTCGATACCATCGGCCCAGGCATGAAGCAAAGATAAACCTTTATTAGTCAGCTCATAAGTTCTTTTGGCCGGTCCCGCGCCTAAGGATCTTTTATAGTTTCCTCTCTTTCTGCCGCATCGGTGTCAGCCCAACAAAAATTCAGCTTTTGTCGATATTTATTTTATCATAAAGTTATCCCTAGCAACCAATTATTTTACAGCCGTTTATTTTTTCCTTTTATGATATGCCTAGCCGAGAATATTTCCTGCAGTCGCGTCCAGATTTCAGTTTCGCTCGATGAGTTCATTAAGGATTCCCTTACCTTCTCCTCACGCATGGCTGTTGCGATAAAACTCAATATTTGAACCTGGGTATCATAATCATCGTGATGAGTTAAAATCAGAAATATGAAATGAATAGGCTTACCATCAGGCGCGTTCCACTCAATACCTTCCCGCGACTTCCCAAAAATAACGAGCGGCCGTTTTATTTCGGCTAATCTGGCGTGCGGCACGGCTATTCCTTCTTCAATCGCCGTGCCCATCTCATTCTCACGCTTTAATACCGCATCACGAATAATTTCATTATCCAAATCACTTTGATTCACGGCAATAGCGCATAACTCTTCAATGGCGTTATCTCTTGAATTAGTTTTTACCGAACCGACAATTCCCCGAGCCGAAAAATATTCTAATATACTGACTTGCTTACGTTTCTTTATTGAATAATTAAACCAAGGACCAAGTATAACCGAAGATATAACCGCCCCAAAGACAATAGCCACAAACATGGGTTCATTGATTAAATTATATTCCAAAGCTAACAAACCCACTACAATTACCATCGCCCCACCCGGAGTATGAGCAACAGCTATAGACAACCTGTTTGTTTTCGGAAGATTAGTAAGATTAACGCCAAGCCATGCGCCTAAAAACTTACCTAAAATGCCGATACTGCTTACAAACAAAACAAGAAAAATATCAAAACTTTTTAAAAAATCTACCTTCAAACCAATATTCACAAAAAATAAAGGCACAAAAATGGCATAGACCATTTGCGAAATGATCTGCCGGGCATTCTCGGACAGCGCCCGAGATTCACCGGCCATTATCCCAGCTATAAAGAATCCAAACAAAGCGTGAATACCTATTCTTTGAGTGATTGCTCCACATAGAGCTCCCAACACACATATAAAAGTAAGCGGAATACCCGGCTGAGGCATCTTTCTGTTTTTAATGCCAATAATTATTTTATCAACTATTTTTCTACCGATTGTCAGACAAACTACCGTAAAAGCTATAGTCGTTGCCGCAACAACTAAAATGTTCGATAAATCTATATTAGCCTGTGTAAAAACACCTAACACTAAGGTAAAAATTAGCCACCCGATAATATCATTGACCGATAATGCCGACATTATCAAAAACCCGAGATCAGTTTTGAAGATCTTAAGATCATGCAAAGTTCTTGCCGTTATAGGAAGATCACTTATCGTCATCGCAGTTGCCATAAAAATAGCAAAAAGTAATCTTTGCTCAGGGTTTGCCAAATAAAAATCAGGAAGAAAATAGCAGGGGATAAAAGCTATAACCATAGGCACTACTATATCCGTTATCGCTATTTTTAAAGCAGAGCCCCGCTGTTTCCATGCTGAAGCAAAGTCAATTTCAAGACCTGATTCCATAAGAAAAAACAAAATCCCTATCCAAGCAACAGTCTCAAGCATACTCTGCTGAACAATATCAGCAGGGAAAATAACATTATGCCAAAATGGGAAAAATCTTCCCAGAATAGTAGGCCCGAGAAGAATTCCCACAAGAAGTTCAGCTGTTAAAGAAGGTTGCTCCCATTTACGAAGTAATTCGCCCAATCCTCTCGCTAAACTGAGAAGGATAGCGATCTGGACTAAAAAAATAAATAGATTATGTTCGTTCAAATAATGCATAACGATTTTCTTTATATCGGCTAATTTTTAATTTTCAGGCATTCTTCGTTCTCAGACCAAATTGTTTAAGCGGTTTATATAATTTATCGCCTAGGAATTTTTGAATGTCATTTTTTGCTGAGCGACAACCTTTCTTCCTTAAATCAAAACCCCACAGGCCGATTAAGCGCGTGGGGTTTGAATGTTAATCAGACTTGAAACTTTTAGTCGCGGCTGATTCCTATATTTGGCTCTGTACTATGGACAAATAACACGACAAAGAACGTCTTTTTCGGTATAAAAAAACACAAATGATGCAGCGTTACGACAACAAAACAACAGTGATCAGCTTATCTAATCGTTTTTTTAGTTTACCTCAAAAACAAAATCCAGTCTACAAAAACATTCTCATCAAAGTGTAATTCGAGATACCCTAAACTCAAAACAAAATTTGACCTAATATTTTAAAGTTTTAAAGTTTTAATCCAATCTTTTATGACTGTTTCTATTTTATCCCTTACTTCTTTCGTTTTACTTAATTTTTCCTCGTTTGTTCCGATAAAGCCTGAAGGATCGGAAAATCCCCAATGAAGTTTCTGGCCTAGCCCGGGAAAAACGGGACAACTCCCCGATTGGGACTCATCGCAGACAGTAATCACATAGTCATACTGTTTGCCTAGCTTATAAAAATCAAAAACGCTTTTAGTTTTATTCTGCGAAATATCAATACCGGCTTCCTTCATTGCCTCAACAACTAAAGGATTCAGGTTACCCGGCTCAAGTCCGGCACTCTCAACCTCGAAAGAATCTCCGCCATATTTATTAAGGAATGCCTCTGCCATCTGGGATCTGGCTGAATTATGAACGCAGACAAATAAAACCTTTAATTTTTCACTCATAAAACAACTCCTTCTTTCTATTTAACGAACATAAAAACCGAATTACGATTTTTCTATCGATTATTCATTTAACTCTGCTCAATTTCGATGATTGAATGATTCTGCCGAGAAAAGACAACAATTCCCTGATTTGCCGCGCTGCCCAGACAACAAGAAAACAAACAACAATAAGCCTATCACAATAACAATATGTTTAATCCACACTTTCATACTTAAACCAACCCCGCGTTCTCAGACAAATCTTAACCAGCATCAGCATTACCGGAACCTCAATCAAAACTCCCACCACTGTCGCTAACGCCGCTCCCGATGATAACCCGAACAGCATTGTCGCGGTCGCGATAGCAACTTCAAAATGATTGCTGGCACCAACCATCGCGCTAGGCGCGGCGTCTTCATATCTCAACCGGAACTTTTTCGCAAGCCAATAGGTAATAGCGAAAATTAAACAGGTCTGAATAAATAAAGGAATCGCGATCCATAATATAGTCAACGGTTGCGCCAGGATAACAGCCCCTTTAAACGAAAACAGAAGCACCAGCGTCAACAACAAAGCGATAATCGAAACTGGCGCCAGAAGATGCAAGAATTTTTCATTAAACCATTTAACACCTTTGCGCCCTACAATCAATTTTCTTGAGAAGTACCCCGCGACAAGGGGAAAGGCGACATAAACAGCAATTGAAAGCAACAACGCCTCCCATGGTACCGGCATTCGGCCAACTCCAAGAAGAAATCCGCCCAACACTCCGTAAAGCACAAGCATAGTCAGAGAGTTTATCGCGACCATAACGAGTGTATGGCCATCGTTACCCCTAGAAAGGAATCCCCACACTAAAACCATTGCCGTACAAGGAGCGATTCCCAAAAGGATACACCCGGCAAAATAACTGCGCCACAAAGGAACCTGCAGCATTTTTAATCCTTCATGGATAACAACCTTACCTGCGCCATGAATCGAACCCAACACCCAGTCTGCCCCGGGCGGTAATTTGACAAAATCCACTGCGTCTACACCGATAAAACTTTTGAATAAATATCCAAGAAAAAAATATGCGATAGCATACATTGTAAACGGTTTTATTGCCCAGTTAACGAATAACGTCAAAGCAACAGGCTTAGGCGACTTCCCGGCCTTAATAACCTCGGCGAAATCAATTTTTACCATAATCGGGTACATCATAAAAAATAAACATATCGCAATCGGAATCGAAATTACCGGCGCGCCATTAACCTGGATCGCAAGGCCATCAAGATATCCGGCCAGGCCAGGTGCGATTTTGCCAATCAAAATTCCCACGGCGATACAGGCTAACACCCATACGGTCAAATACCTCTCAAAGATTGACATATTACGCTCAACTTTTACGTTCATATATTTTCTCCTAAACCAGAAAGGCTGAAACAATATAGGCCGATATATAATAAATTCCCACAAAGATAAATACTGCCCCGGTAACTTTTCGCATATAAATCTCAAGTTTGGCGACTTTGTTAAACCAGTGAGCCATTGAATGAACACCGCATGAAATCCCCAGCGCGAAAATTAACACCGGTAGTCCTGTACCGACTCCATATATAACAGGAAACACAAGGCCAAAGTTACTGTTTAGGGCAAGGGGTATTAAACTTCCGAAAAACAGAGCCGCAGAAATAGGGCAGAATGACAAGGCAAAAATAACACCTAATGCGAATGAACCGAACACTCCGGATTCAGCAAGTTTATTCTGATGTTTACCGGAAAGTGCAAATCCGCTAAAATTCAGCCGTAATATATCCATAAGAAAAAGACCGACTATAATCAGCAAAGGCCCGAGCATCTTATTCATGTATTTCTGCAAAAAATTGGCAACTGAAGGAACTCCGGCGAGTGATGAAATAATGATAATGCCAAGCAATACGTAGACGGCCATACGCCCCAGGGTATAAGCAAGACCTGACCAGAAAACCATGCGCGGATGATCGATCTTTTTTGAAAGGAATGAAACAGCCGCAATGTTGGTCGCAAGCGGGCAGGGACTGATAGACGTTAATATTCCAAACCATAATGCGGAAAGCAAAGCCATCATAATTGATCACCCTCCCGCAGACTATCAAGAAAACCTTGTGTTTCAATTTTAATGTAGTTGTAAAATTTATTCTTATCCCTCAATAACTGCCAGACTTGCTCAAGGTTTTTAAACTTAATTTCTCTGCCGTCTTTAATCAAAGATAAAACAACAGATTTTGTGTACAATTTATAAT